>NZ_PIBO01000023.1:0-73689 GCF_002806725.1 Raoultella sp. T31 | reverse complement strand
CTGACGCCGGAAGAGTACCGGCTGATGGCTGAAACACCGGAAATCTCAAAAAGTGCGTGGAACTAAAACGGGATGCTTACACTGTAAGCAGCAACATCAATGGGAAGGTATTCTCAACCGGCCAACCCATAAAACAGTGGCACTCATTTTCCGGATGAGCACCTACCCGCCAGAGAATTCTATCGCCAGATCGCTTGCGGCATGTCTGACGATATATGGTGGGGGCAAGGCAAGAGCTGGATTACGTTGTAAATTTCCCTATCCACGGGCTGTTGGCGTCCTGCGACCAAAGTTGCAACAGCATCTCTCTGAACTTTTCAGCAGCCGGACTTAGCGCTGTTTCTCGGCGCTGAACGAGCCCTAACGTTCGACGAATGACGGGTTCAACAAGTGGGCGGCTGACAAGGATGTGATGCTCATCGGTTGGCATCGCCAGACTGGGGACGACCGCAACGCCAAGACCGGCTTCCACCATGCCGAGCGATGTCGACAAATGCCTGACTTCGTAAAACCAGTTTGGCTTCCACTCCACGCCCTCAAACGCCTGATCAATCAATGACCTGTTACCGCTCGAGCGTCTTACGCCAATGAGTCTTAAGTCGGCCAGATCTTCCCACAGGACCAGCGATTTCTGCGCTAACTCGTGGTCGCGCCGACAGGCCAGAACGAAAGGTTCATTCACCAGCGGTGTGAAATCGATATTCGGATGTGTGATATTTATCATGTTTATGCCGAAATCTGCATCGCCATTTAATACGGCTTCAAGGCAATCGCTTGCACTGTGCTCCAGGATTCGGATACGGATATTGGGGTAATGATGGTTAAAGTCTCTGATGACCGAGGGAAGGAAATAGAACGCGGCCGTCGGTAGACAGGATAAGGTTATCACCCCGCTTTGATGTGTCGCCATTTCCTTGATACTCAGAATCGAGCTTTCATAAAAATCTATTAAATTCTTTGCCTTAGGTAAAAACTCTCTTCCAACCGCCGTGAGTTTTACATTTCTGGTTGACCGTTCGAATAGGGTTGTTCCCAGACTCTCTTCAAGTTTTTTAATTCTGCGTGTTAACGCTGGTTGCGAAATGTGAAGAAAATGCGAAGCTCTTGTGAAGCAGCCAATTTCTGCAATCTTAACAAAAGCTTGTATCCCTTGTAGCTCATGCTGCATGAGATTTTACCCCTCTGGATACGTCGTCTGATCCCCATCCTAACGCAACGCTTATTTATGCGCAAAACGTATTAATCGTTTGTTTTTTGACATTGGAGTTATCTATTCGGTTATGGAATCCTGACGTTGTTCTAACAACCAGGTGAAACGAGAAAAAAATGTTGAAGATTCCTTGCGTACTGATGCGTGGTGGTACTTCCAAAGGCCCGGTTATCCTGGCTAGCGATTTACCGACAAAAATTGAGGAGCGCGATGCTGTACTGCTTGGCCTGATGGGTGCAGGCCATGAACTCGAAATTGATGGTATTGGCGGAGGGAGTCCTCAGACCAGCAAGGTGGCTATCGTGAGCCCGTCGGACAGTCCGGATGCGGATGTCGACTATTTATTCGCCCAGGTTATGGTCAACGAGCGTCGTGTCGATACGACGCCAAACTGCGGCAACATGCTGTGCGCGGTTGGCCCTTTTGCGATTGAAAAAGGCCTTGTGAAAGCGAAAAGTCCGGTAACGACTGTGCGTATCCGTAATCTTAACACCGGAACGCTGGTTGATGCCGAAATACAGACACCGGACTTTTATGTCAATTACGAAGGCGATACCCACATTGACGGCGTACCAGGCACCGCCGCTCCTGTCGGTCTGACATTCCTGAACTCTGCGGGCTGCAAGACCGGGAAGTTACTGCCAACCGGTAACGTCATTGATGTGATCGACGGTGTGGAAGTGACCTGTATTGATATGGCCATGCCGATGGTGCTGATTAATGCCGAGCAGATGGGAAAAACGGGCGGCGAAACCCCGGCAGAACTTGATGCCGATCGGTCATTCATGGTACGACTGGAAAAAATTCGTCGTCAGGCCGGTGTCGCAATGGGATTTGGTGATGTCTCCGATAAAGTTATTCCCAAACCGGTTTTACTGAGCAAACCGAGCGCCGGAGGGACGATCAGAGTTCGCTACTTTATGCCGCATAACTGTCATAAATCGCTGGCGATTACGGGCTCGATTGGTATTTCAACAGCAACGATTATTGAAGGCTCTGTCGCTCATAAAATTGTTTCAGAACAACTCAAGACGCCTTTTACCAATATTATTAATATTGAACATCCAAGCGGAAAAATCTCCGTATCGTTACTCAAAGACGGGAGTGCAATCGAGAAAACACGCGCGGCAGTAATCCGCACTTCGCGTAAGCTTTTTGAAGGTGAAGTTTGCATTCCGGAGTCGGTTTTATCAGAAGCTATTTAACGGTTTCTAAATATTGAAAGCAATTGATACCCTTTAGCTCCTGCGAGCTACAGTACTCTACACCAAAAAAATAATATTGAGGATATTATGGCTATAACTACTACTCAACATAATCTGGAAGGCCCGGATCCGGCAAAAGTCAGTAACTATATTCGTGTGATACTGGCGCTGGCTTTATCTGGACTGGCTGAGCTAGCCTCGCTTTTTTTTATCCAACCGCTATTACCGGTGCTGGCCGTTGAATATGACGTCCCGGTCAGCCAGGTCAGTATCATTCTCTCTGCAGAAACGGCGCTGCTGGCGATCGGACTATTATTTACGGGAACATTATCCGATCATTATGGCCGAAAAAAACTGATCGTTGTTTCCCTGATTTTGGGAGGCATGTTGACACTGCTGTGTCCTCTGGTTCAGTCATGGGCGATGCTGGTTGCTCTGCGTGCCATTATTGGGCTGGCGCTCAGCGGGATTGCCGCGGCGGCAACGGCCTATATCAGTGAAGAAGTCGCACCCGTTGTTGCCGGGGTTGTGACGGGCTACTTCGTCTTTGGTAATTCAATGGGGGGAATGTCCGGTCGTATTATTGCCAGCCAGTTGATTGAACATATTTCGATAAATACCATATTCTACGGTTTTGCCGTCAGCCTGATTGTGGTAGCGGTACTGGTTAACTTCCTGCTACCGGCTTCGAAAAACTTTAAACCAACACAAAACCTGAATGTTCTGCGGGTAGTGAAAGGTGCCGCAGCACATTTTAAAAATAAAAAACTGGCGTTAGCATTTGTTATCAGTTTCATCATCTTTGGGGTGTTTACCTCTCTGTATAACTACCTGGCTTTCTTCCTGAAAGGAGAACCATTCCATATTTCACCAGCGAATGCGGGACTGCTTTCTTTTAGCTTTGCATTAAGTTTCTTTACTGCGCCTCAGGCCGGTCGACTTTCTGCAAAATATGGCAGTATGAAAGTTCTGCGTGCGCTGTTCGTGATTATGGCGTTGGGTATGTTACTGACGTTAACCTCCAACGTAGTCACATTTATTATCGGCGCGGTCATTTTTACCGGTTGTTTCTTTGGCTGTCACTCAATTGGGTTAAGTTGGGTAAGTAAAAATGCAGCGCAAGCACGTGGCCAGGCCGTCGCTCTGTACCTGTTCTTCTACTACATGGGTGGGTCGGTTATCGGCTTTGTGAACGGTTTTGTCTTCCACTCAACGGGGTGGCAGGGAATGACAGGATTCATCATCGCATTACTCGCCGTGGGCGCAGTGGTTGCGACATATTTATCCGCCAGCGAAGGGAAATCCCTGGTGCCGGCAGAATCATTGAAATAATAACCAAATAGTTCACGCCACGCTAAGTGGCGTGAACACAGACAGACTTTGAAATAGAATAGATAAGCAGGCTCCATTATGAAATTAACAAGCTATAGCCATCATGGTCGTAAAAGCTATGGTATTTTTACTGACCAGGGTATTATTGATCTCGGTGATAAAATTGGTCATCAATATAGTACTCTGAAAGATTTATTGCAGTGGAATGCCATTGATATTGCCAGACAATATATAGATTATCCCGCAGATGTCGTTGTCGATGATATTACCTTCCTGCCTGTTATTGAGTCGCCGGGGAAAATATTCTGTGTTGGAATGAATTACGCCGATAAGCGAAAAGAATTTTCTGAAACCAACAACGCGCCAACCCTTTTTGTTCGCTTTCCTGACTCGCAGACGGGTCATGCGACAGAGGTGATTAAACCCGCATTATCAAACGAATTTGATTATGAAGGAGAACTGGCGGTCATTATTGGCAAGCCAGGTATTCATATCGATGTTTGTGACGCAATGAGCCACGTAGCCGGATACAGTTGCTATATGGACGGTTCGGTGCGCGACTGGCAGCATGCCTGGTTTACCGCAGGTAAAAACTGGCCGCAGACAGGTGCGTTCGGCCCTTGTATGACCACCGTCGACGAAATCCCCGATCCGCATGTTTTATCAATCCAGACCTACCTGAATGGCATGTTGGTTCAGAATGATTCGACAGCCAGTATGATCCATAAGGTAGCCGAGTTGATTAGCTATATCAGTACGTTCACTTCACTCAGTGCCGGTGATGTGATTATTACCGGCTCTCCGGGGGGCGTCGGGAAAAAGAGAACGCCTCCTCTGTTTATGCACCAAGGCGATCGGGTCGAAGTGGTGATTGAAAATATCGGACGTTTAACAAATACCATCGTGGAATCACAGCCTCAGTACGACTTACTGGCATCGTAATAGCTGGCAGAGCAAACAGATAGTCGACAACCTATAAAGATATTTTCAGGAGAAATAAGATGTATACCGACCAGGCGCTAGAATTCGAAACAGTTGAAACTAGCAACGGTGCTCTGAGAGAGGAGATTGTCCTTTTTTTGAAGAGTAATGGATTAGGCATCGATGAAGATATCGAACAGTTTGTTGTTGCACGTTGTAACCGGCATCTGGTGGCCTGCGTCGGGCTTGCGGGAAATACATTGAAATGCATTGCTGTCGAGAGAGAATGGCGCGGAACATCCTTAGTCCTGCAAATCGTTCATGAAGCAGAACTGCAGGCTATTCAGAACGGTGAACATCAACTTTTTCTCCTGACTTCTCCTGATAATGTTAAGTCATTCCAGGGCTGTGGATTTTATCCTTTGGTGACCCTCGATAACCGGGCGACGTTAATGGAGAATACGCCTGTTGGCATCCATCATTATTGCCGACAGTTGCGCAGTCATCATCTGGTGATGGCCGCGAATGTGGGGGGGATTGTGATGAATGCCAATCCCTTCACTTTAGGGCACCAGTATTTGATCGAGCAGGCAGCAAAAGCATGTGACTGGCTGCATGTCTTTGTCGTTGAGGAAGATCTGTCAGAGTTTTCTTTCCGCGAACGCTTCGCCATGGTGCAGGATGGTTCACGGCATTTGCCTAATATTACCGTGCACCCGGGTTCAAGATATATTATTTCTCGCGGGACCTTTCCTGGCTACTTTCTCAAAGAAAAGCAAATTGTTAATGAAGTGTATGCGGCAATTGATTTGCTCATGTTTCGTCGCTACATTGCGCCGGCTTTAAATATTAATCAGCGTTTTGTGGGCACTGAACCATACTGCAAGGTCACGGCACAGTATAATTGTGCGATGCATCACTGGCTGGAAGATGAAATGACAATACCGGCTGCCAGCATCAAAGTTAACGAAATTCAGAGAATGACCGATGATAATAATTTACCGATATCTGCCTCTGCCGTGCGGAAATTATTAAAAAATGAAGATCTTCAGGCTGTGAAAAGCAGGGTGCCGGAAAGTACTATGCCTTATCTATATAAATGGTTAGAAGCGAATCAATCTAAGCAGCCAGATGTATATCTGACTGGGGCTTAATCAATAATTGTTCAGGAAGTTAATATGAAAATAGTCAAGGCGGCAATGGCCGGAACGCTGGAGTCGAGCGATCTGGTTGTTAAAGTCAGCCCATATGAAGATGGACTGGATATCACGATCAACAGTGAAGTATACAAGCAATTTGGCGAGCAGATTACTGCGGTGGTGAAGGAAACACTTTCCACGTTTAATATTACGCAGGGTCAAATTATCGTTGAAGATAAAGGCGCACTGGATTGTGTTATCCGCGCCAGGATGCAGGTTGCAATCCTTCGGGGAACGGACAGCAAAGAAATTTTGTGGGAAAAATTATGATGAAAAAATTACGCCGCAGTATGCTTTTTTTGCCAGGTTCAAGCGCAGCCATGCTATCGACCGCCTTTATTTATAAACCTGATTCAATTATGTTTGATCTGGAAGATGCCGTTTCGTTGAAAGAAAAAGATAGCGCGCGACTGCTGGTTTTTCATGCCTTACAGCATCCCATGTATAAAGATATTGAAACGGTTGTCAGGATTAATCCGCTAAATACACCCTTTGGCTTAAAAGATCTTGAGGCGGCAGTGCGGGCGGGCGTTGACGTTATCCGTTTACCGAAAACGGATACGCCGGAAGATATTTATCAGCTTGAGCGTGAAATTGTCCGTATTGAGGAAAGCTGCGGCCGCCCGGTTGGCTCCACGCAATTAATGGCGGCGATTGAATCTGCGGTGGGAGTGATTAATGCCGTCGCTATCGCCCGCTCTTCTCAACGCCTGATGGGTATTGCGCTGGCGGCATTTGATTACGTGATGGATATGCAAACGGAACGCGGAGATGGCACCGAGCTGTTTTATGCACGCTGTGCGGTATTACATGCCGCCCGTGGGGCCGGTATTGATGCTTTTGATGTGGTTTACGCCGATATTAATGATGAAGCTGGCTTTTTAAAAGAAGTGGATCTGATTAAGCGCATGGGCTTTAACGGTAAATCTCTGATTAATCCACGGCAGATTGAAATTTTGCACAATGCGTATGCACCAACCCAGGAAGAGGTTGATTATGCAGAACGCGTTATCGCCGCGGCCGAAGACGGTGAACGTAATGGCCTTGGGGTGATTTCACTGAACGGCAAAATGATTGATGCGCCGATCATTAACCATGCCCGTGTGGTTATCGATCGTAAAAATGCATCTGGCGTTCGTCAGTAATCTCTATTCAGCCTATAGCCACAGGATTAAACGATGAGTCATTTAACTGAAGCACTTCGTAACATAGCCGGCAGCCAGCATAAATATGAGGTGTTTACCGGCGCCAACACACATACACCTTATCTGGCCGATCCTCGTCAAAAATATCAACGTAAACTGTTCGACACCGTGGATGACGTTTTAGCCCATTGTGATTTACATGATGGTATGACCGTTTCATTTCATCACGCTTTCCGCGAGGGTGACAAAGTCATTAACTACGTTATGGCTAAGCTGGCGGAAAAAGGCTTAAAAGGATTGACGCTGGCATCCAGTTCTCTGATGACCTGCAATGCGCCGCTGATTGAACATATCAAAAATGGTGTGATTCGCAAAATTTATACTTCCGGGATGCGCGGCGAATTAGCTGATGCGATTTCACACGGACTGATGGAGGAGCCGGTACAGATCCACTCGCATGGCGGAAGAGTCAATCTGATTGAAAAGGGTGAAATTAACATTGATGTCGCCTTTTTAGCTGTCTCCTGCTGCGATGAATATGGCAATGCCAATGGCAGCGGCGGCAAATCCCGATGCGGTTCGCTTGGCTATGCGATGGTCGATGCAAAATATGCCAAAAAAGTGGTGTTACTGACGGAAAGTATTGAACCGTTCCCGTATATGCCAGCCAGCATTATTCAGGACCAGGTTGATTATATTGTCAAAATAGACAGCGTTGGTGACCCGGCAAAAATCAGCGTAGGCGCCGCTCGCGTGACCAGCAATCCGCGAGAGCTGATGATTGCGCGCTCTGCCGCCGATGTGATTGAACATTCCGGTTATTTCCAGGATGGCTTTTCCCTGCAAACCGGCTCAGGCGCGGCGTCTACGGCCTGCACGCGATTTCTGGAATCGCGTATGAGAAAACACAATATTGTTGCGCGATTTGCCTTAGGCGGCATTACCGGCAGCATTGTGGATCTGCATGAAAAAGGGCTCATCACCAAACTGCTGGATACCCAAAGCTTTGACGGCGTCGCAGGGGCTTCGCTGGCGAAAAACCCCAATCATGTTGAAATCTCAACCAGCGTTTATGCGAACCCTGCCGCGAAAGCCGCCTGCTGCGATCGCGTCGATGTTGTCATTTTAAGTGCGCTGGAAATTGACACCGATTTCAATGTGAACGTGCTGACGGGGTCCGATGGCGTGATGCGCGGCGCATCTGGCGGACATTGCGATGTCGCTGCGGCTGCCAACTTAACTATTGTGGTCGCTCCCTTGATTCGCAGCCGTATTCCTACCGTCGTCAGGCAGGTTACGACTTGCGTTACCCCGGGTGAAAGCATTGACGTGCTGGTGACTGACCATGGTATTGCCGTGAATCCTGCCCGTCCGGAGGTCAAAGAGAAGCTGATTGCTGCCGGTTTACCGGTCGTTGAAATCGAATCGCTTTATCAGAGAGCGCTGGTGATTTCTGGTGAACCGAAACCGATTGAGTTTACTTCCCGTATTGTCGGCGTGGTGCGTTATCGCGATGGCAGCGTCATTGATGTCGTAAGGCAGGTGAAAGAATGATCGGCGAAACGACAAAGGCAACCTGCGCGACCATCACCCTTGAGGATGTTCTGAAAGCCAGAGAAGCGCGCGCGGACTTGCAGCAACGGTGGCTGCAGGGATACGGACAGTCGGTGATTTCAACCACGCTCGTCTGGCCAGGCGAAGTGAAAGATACACCGCTCGCCCGGCAGGTGATGGCGGAGGCGAATGAGGCCCTTAACCAGCTGCTGCGCAAACACCGCTGGGAAGTCTGCAAGCACGAAATCCGTTTCCTGCCTACCGGGCCAGAGGCGTTCTGGTCCGTATTGGCGCCAGGCTGGATGATAAAACATGTCACGGCGCATCTGGAGGATAACCATCCTCTCGGGCGTCTGTGGGACATCGATGTGTTTTGCCCAAAATCCGGATTAATTAAGCGCAGTGCGATACGCCAGCCTATGCGCAGGTGCTTCATTTGTCATGAGCCTGCCCACGTCTGCTCTCGTATGCGTCGCCATTCGCAGAATGAACTGGCGCAAGTTATTGAGGATTTAACCTATGACTACTTTAGCGGTCAACGTTAAACGGGCTGAGCAGGTACAAAGCATCGCCTGGCTGGCCGCTGAGGCGATGTATCGGGAAGTCAAATTAACGCCCAAGCCGGGGCTGGTTGATGGCGACAATAACGGCGCGCATCGTGATATGAATATCACGCTCTTTATGGCCAGCATCAGCGCCGTGGCCCCCTGGTTCCCCCGTTTTTTTGCGCAAGGACTGGCTACCGCGGATTCACCCGCTCCCCAGACCTTATTGGCGATAAGGCCAACAGGTCTGGCCTGCGAACAGGCGATGTTCAATGCCACCGTCGGCGTCAATACGCATAAGGGCGGGATTTTTTCGCTCGGCCTCTTATGTGCAGCCGCCGGGCGGCTGGTTAAAAGTCATCAGATGCTCAGTCAGCGCAACCTGTGCCGGGAAATCCGCGCGATGTGTGCGGGTCTGGTTGACCATGAACTGAGCAAAACCGGGCAAGCAAAAACCAAAGGTGAGCACCTTTTTCAGACCCTTGGACTTACCGGTGCGCGGGGCGAAGCTGAAAACGGTTTTAATACCGTCACCCGCTACGGTTTGCCACAGTGGGAAAGAGCGTTGCAAGAGGGGTTATCTGAGCAGGATGCGCTACTGAAGATGCTCCTGGCCTTGATGGCCGCCAATCCCGATACCAATGTGGTGTCCCGGAGTGGACTAAAAGGACTGAAATATGTTCAGCGCTATGCGAGAAGAGTGCTCAACATCAAAAATCTGTCGGGTGAAAAGCTCAGAAAAGCGCTAGTAAACATGGATAAGGCTTTGATTGCAAAAAATATAAGCCCTGGTGGCAGTGCGGATCTTCTTGCCGTTGGCTGGGTACTTTCCCACTATCCGGCCTGATGGGGGTACTGAACGTGGAGAGGAGGGCTTTATGACTACGCAACGTCTGGAACCGCTGAGTGAAAGGTTCACGATTATTCTGGTACCGGGCCTGAGAGACAGTGATGAGCATCACTGGCAGAGTTGTTGGAGCCGTCGTTTTCCACTCTGGAAACGGATAAGTCAGCGAAACTGGCTGGAACCTGATATTGACGCCTGGGTGTCCGCTATCCGCCGGGAGCTGGCCACCTGTCAGCGCCCGGCCATTCTGGTCGGGCACAGTTTTGGGGCGCTTGCATCATGTCGGCTGGTGCAAACGCAAAAAATCAATATTGCGGGCATTGTTATGGTTGCTCCCGCTGAACCATCGCTTTTCGAACTGGAGGAGGCTGTACTTCCCGAGAAATTAGTGATCCCCAGCCTCATGTTTGCCAGTCAAAACGATCCGTTAATGTCTTTTAAACGCGCGCAATTTTGGGCTGAATGCTGGGGCTCTCGTGTCATTGATATTGGCGAAGCCGGTCACATCAATACCGAGTCCGGATTCGGCGAGTGGGAGTATGGCCTTGAGCAGCTGGCGGAATTTGGTGAAGCCCTTGAGCATGATATTAAAAAGTAGGTTTTACAAAAAAATTTATCGCATACCACTATTCAGATAAATAATATTTGATCCGGAGAGCATATGTTAGAAGCTTATAATAAGCATGTACAAGAACGTGCTTTGAAAAACATTCCGCCGAAACCTTTAACCGCAGAGCAAACGCAAGAATTAATTATGTCTCTGCTCAGCGGGGACGGTGATGATAAAAATACCCTTATTCAACTGCTAACGCATCGCGTACCGCCAGGTGTCGATCCTGCGGCGAAGCTCAAAGCGGATTTTCTCTACCAGCAAATTAAAGAAGAATCTCCTACGAGTATCATTGCCCCTCAGCAGGCTATTGAGTTACTGGGGACGATGCAGGGTGGCTATAATATCCAGCCGCTTATTGATTTACTGGATGACCCTAAATGGGGCAGCAGTGCTGCGGAACAATTAAGCACCACGCTTCTTATTTTTGAAAAGTTTAAGGATATTGAAGAAAAAGCGAATCAGGGGAATGTCCAGGCGCAAAACGTGATGCAGTCATGGGCAAATGCCGAATGGTTTCTACGCCGCCAGGAGTTGCCTGAAAAAATTACCCTTACCGTATTTAAAGTCGCAGGGGAAACGAATACGGATGATTTATCACCTGCGCCGGAGGCATGGTCACGTCCGGACATTCCTCTGCACGCGTTGTCTATGCTGAGTAATCCGCGTGACGGCGTGACACCGGACGAACCCGGAAGCCGGGGACCCGTACAGCAACTGCAACAGCTGAAAAAAGAGGGCTACCCGCTGGTCTACGTTGGGGACGTCGTCGGCACGGGCTCTTCCCGTAAATCAGCCACAAACTCCATTTTATGGCATATCGGCAACGATATCCCCTGGGTGCCCAATAAGCGAAACGGCGGATTTGTTTTTGGCGGAAATATTGCCCCCATCTTTTTCAACACGCTTGAGGATTCCGGCGCGCTGCCGGTCGAAATGGATGTTTCCGGGCTGGAAACAGGGATGCGAATTGATCTCTGGCCATATCTGGGAGAGGTTCGCGAAACCGCCAGTCAGCGGCTGATTACTTCATTCACGTTGAAAACGGATGTGTTGCTTGATGAGGTGCGCGCCGGAGGGCGTATACCGTTGATCATTGGCAGAAGTCTGACGGCAAGGGCACGCGAATCGCTGGGACTTCCTCCTTCCGCGGTCTTCCGCCAGCCAAAGGCGCCGGCGCCTTCATCGGCTGGCTTTACGCTGGCGCAGAAAATAGTGGGAAGAGCGTGCGGCGTTGAAGGGGTTCGCCCGGGACAGTATTGCGAACCTAAAGTGTCAACGGTGGGTTCACAGGACACCACCGGCGGGATGACGCGCGATGAGCTTACTGACCTGGCCTGCCTGAGCTTTTCCGCCGATTTGGTTATGCAGTCTTTTTGCCATACATCGGCTTATCCTAAGCCGGTTGATGTCAAGCTACATGACACGTTGCCTGATTTTATCAGTCGCCGGAACGGCATTGCGCTCAAGCCGGGTGATGGCATCATCCACTCCTGGCTTAACCGCATGCTTATTCCTGATACCGTAGGGACCGGGGCAGACTCTCATACGCGTTTCCCGCTGGGGATCTCTTTTCCTGGGGGCTCCGGGCTGGTGGCTTTTGCTGCGGCAACGGGAATTATGCCGCTGGATATGCCGGAGTCTGTGCTGGTTCGCTTTACAGGAGAGATGCAAAAAGGGATCACCTTGCGCGATCTGGTCCACGCCATTCCGTTCTATGCCATCAGGCAAGGTTTACTGACGGTTGAGAAGAAAAATAAGATCAATATTTTCTCGGGTCGTATTCTGGAAATTGAAGGACTTGGCATGTTGAAAGCAGAGCAGGCTTTCGAACTGGCCGATGCTTCCGCGGAACGTTCGGCTGCCGCATGCGTTCTTCGTCTTGAAGAAGAAAACGTGGCGGAGTATTTGCGTTCAAATGCCGCCCTGCTGCATTGGATGATTCGTCAGGGTTACGAAAACTCAGCGACGCTGGAGCGACGTATTGCCGAAATAGAAGCCTGGCTGGCTAACCCGTCACTTCTGGTTGCCGACAAAAATGCTGAGTACGCCGCAGTGATTGACATCGATCTGACGGAGATTACCGAGCCTATTGTATGCGCGCCTAATGATCCGGATGATGCCCGTCTGCTGTCTGAGGTGGCGCGTTCGCCGATAGATGAAGTGTTTATTGGCTCTTGCATGACGAATATTGGTCATTTCCGCGCTGCCGGTAAAATTATTGCAGACGCCAAAGAGATCCCCACGAGGCTTTGGCTGGCGCCGCCGACGAAAATGGATGCGCAGCAGCTTTCCAGCGAAGGCTATTTTAATATGTTTATTAAATCTGGCGCCAGGATAGAACCCGCCGGATGTTCTCTGTGTATGGGGAATCAGGCTCGGGTACGACAAGGCAGCCATGTTGTTTCGACATCCACCCGCAACTTCCCGAATCGTCTGGGCACGGATGCTAAGGTCTTTCTGGCATCGGCAGAACTTAGCGCGGTAGCGGCAATGACCGGGAAAATGCCGACCGTTGAACAATATTTCTGGCATATGGATAAAATCCAGGACACACGTGACGATACTTATCGTTACCTTAACTTTGATCGGCTGCCAGAATATCAGCTCACGGTTAATGAGAAAGATATTATTAAAACATTTGCCGGCTAATTATTAATACATTACGTTCATTAATAAAATAGTCGTCAAGAGCACCATTGTTCAGCAGGGGCTTCTTTTTTCGGAAGCTTCTGCTGCCAACGGAATGGCTTAATGCTGGGGTGACGTATGTTGAAGTCAAAGAAACTAAAAATAGTTCTTCTTATCTTAATAATATTATTATCAATAATTATTCCTCCGCCGGAAGGATTAACGAAAGAGGCATGGGTACTGGCGGGCATTTATCTCGCGTCGATTGTAGGGCTGGTGAGTAAACCATACCCTGAGCCCGTCATTATGCTTTCCGCCGTGGCGTTGTCATGTATTGCCCTGGCCAGTTTTGATAATTCGCCCGTAAAGCCAATGGATGTCCTGAGCGGCTATTCATCAGGAACCACATGGCTGGTGTTTAGTGCATTTACCTTAAGTGCCGCGTTCGTCACAACCGGATTGGGAAAGCGACTGGCGTACTGGTTTATTTTAAAGTTCGGCGGCACGACTCTGCGGTTAGGCTATGTCACTGCGCTGTTAGATTTAATTCTGTCCCCGGCCACCCCCTCTAATACAGCTCGTGCAGGTGGAGTGGTATTCCCGATTATCAACAGTATTGCGCTGGTATTAGGTTCCACACCAAATGAGAGTCCTTGTAAAGCAGGGCGTTTCCTGATGGTGAATGTGTATATGGTGACGAAAACCACCAGCTATATGTTTTTAACAGCATTTGCCGGGAATGCTTTAGCGCTCCAGTTGATCTCTGATATTTTTCACATCCAGATAAGCTGGGTCGGTTGGGCTCTGGCGGGCGTACCCCTGGGGCTTTTGATGCTGGCGGTGATTCCATACATTACTTACAAAATAACGCGCCCGGAATTAAAAAAGATAGATAATGTTAAAATAGCCACTGCTGGTCTGAATGGACTTGGGCCGATAAGCGGAAAAGAAAAAGGGTTAATCGTTGTTTTTATCACCGCTTTGCTGGGATGGATTTTCTCACGTTACCTCGGGCTTACCGAGTCCTCCGTTGCCGTGATCGCAATGGTCGGAGCCCTGGTGTTTAATATTATTTGCTGGAATGATGTTCTGCAAAACAAGGGCGGCTGGAATACCCTAATCTGGTACGGCGCAATTATTGGACTTAGCGCCACGTTAAGTAAAGAAGGATTTTTCAAATGGCTGGCAGACTTTATGTCTGAACATCTGGATTTCCTCGGCGCGGGTAACAGTACGATTATTATGATTGTTTTTTTAAGTATTGTCGTGCGCTATTTATTCGCCTCTGGTGGTGCCTATGTAGCCGCCATGGTTCCTGTATTTGCAACGGTGGGACTGGTGACCGGAACCGCCCCCGTACTTCTTGCTTTGGCCATTTTGTTTTCAAACTCGTATGGTGGTTGTATCACACACTATGGCGGTGCGGCCGGGCCGATTATCTTTGCTGCCGGTTATAATGATATTAAATCATGGTGGTTGACCGGGACTATAATCGCTTTACTAACTTTTGTTGTGCACATGACTATTGGCATTCCATGGTGGGGCTTTTTGATCCAGCATAATATGCTATGAAGGATAGTTTGTGATTTAAGACTTCATGAGTCCCCGGTGGCAGGGTGGTATCCTGGAATGACCGATTGCGGCGGGCATTCATTTCCTGAAGTGACTTAAGACGTTCTACGTCCGATGCTTCTATGCCACCCGACTTCGTGCGCCAACTGTAAAGATCGCACCGGCGATCGCCGGTGACGGAAAAGTCTGCGGGTGCAAACGTCCTCTTCGGCTTCAGGATATTCCGTAGAGGACGCTTCTTTTCTCACCTCGCAGATTCCGCAGATTAACACCACGTATCTTGAGCAGACCCGTTTGCGCAACCCGAAGACAGGCGTCACTCAAAACAGGCATCGCGCTCCCAACACTCGTCACAGCTTGGCGAGCGGCAGGTAACTTCTCCTTGCTGCAGCAGACAGCGTTGACGATAAAAGAACTTTTTCCAGCGCATATTGTGTTCGTTCATCACCACCAGCTGCGGAAAACAGTCGCTCATCAGCAGGCGCAATTCGGCGCGCGACTCCAGGCCAAGGTCCTGCCAGAGATGGTTAAACGCCAGCGAAACCTCGGCGATAATCTGCGCCATCGGTCCGGCTCCCTGCTGCATCCAGTCCGCCAGCCATGCGCTCAACTGCTGACGTTCCTCTTCGCGGGTGGCATTCAGTTCCGCCATCAGGCGACGGCGGAGTAGCACCTCGCCATCCAGCGGCGTTTCCTCCTCGCCCAACCGTCGCCGCAGCGCCTGCCAGTCGTGCGCACTCAGCCCCATGCGCAGCGGAAAACTGCCTTTGCCCGCGTGATACAGTAGCCACAGGCGTCTTAGCCAGTCGCGCGGCGCCATCAGGCGACCCCCTTGTGCGGCAACGCGGCAGGCCAGCTCCCACGACGCTGCTGCCACCAGTCGGGCAACACCTCGGAGACCGGGCGCCACGCGCCGTCAACGCACGGCTCAATGCCTTGCTGTTCCAGCTTTTGCCACGGCGTGTGGCCGATACGCACGCAAAAGACGGCTTTCACGTCCGCCAGCAGTTCGAGGATCGCCGCAAACCTGGCGTCATTATCCTGCGGTTCGCAGTCATCGCGTCCCTGGCAATATTTCGGCGTAAACCGTTCGTTGACCAGCACCATGCCGGCGGCCGACAGGCTATAAATAGAGAACCGGTCGGTATGGCCAAAGTGGCAATCAATCACATCTCCGCGGCTTGACGCCACGGCGACCAGACAGGCGTCATCGGCTTCCGATTCGCCGCGGGTCGCGATACTGGCGTGAAGCTGCGCGCGCTGGTGGAGGATCGGCAGCCATGCCGGCAGGCTCTCCGGGGCCGGGAGCTGGCTGAACTGCTGGCTGCGATCTTCGCCGAGCATTCCAATGGCATCGGCGCGGCACTGGTGGCAGTGGGTCATCTGCGGCATCACCTCTGCGCACCGGCTGCGGGTCGCGGCGAGCAGTTCTGCGTCCGGCTCCGGCTGGCCGTTGAGGCCAAACACCGTGCCGTGCTCCGGTCGGGCAATGAGCGGCATAATGTTATGGATAAACGCGCCGCGGGTCCGCAGCTCGCGGCTGACGTCGGCCATGCCGCTATCGTTAATGCCGGGGATTAGCACCGAGTTTATTTTCACCAGCACGCCTTTGGCGGTCAGCCTGCGCACGCCCTCAAGCTGACGGGCAATCAGGATCTCTCCCGCTTCGCGCCCGCTGTAGCGTTCGCCGTCCAGCCATAGCCAGGCGTAGATTTGCGCGGCAATCTCCGCATCCAGAGTGTTAATGGTGACCGTCACGTGGTCAACGCCGACATCCAGCAGGCGATCCACCGCGTCGGGCAGCATCAGTCCATTTGTCGACAGGCATAATTTCAGGTCCGGTAGCTGTTCGCGGATCAGCTCCAGAGTGTGGAAGGTGCGGGCGATATTGGCGAGCGGGTCGCCGGGACCCGCGATACCCACCACCGACAGCTGGGGAATGGCCTGCGCAACCTGACGCACTTTTAAGACCGCCTGTTGAGGCGTCAGCAGCGTTGAAGAGACCCCGGGGCGGGATTCATTACTGCAATCGAATTTGCGATTACAGTAGTTGCACTGCAAATTGCAGGCGGGCGCGACCGGCAGATGCATCCGAGCAAAACGGTGATGCCCATGACGAGAGTAGCAGGGGTGCGCGGCGACTTTATCGGCAACGATCGGCGTGAGTGCGCCATCGTCCGCTGAGTGGCAGGCTTTGCCGCCAGGAAAAGAAGAGCAGGAAGTCATAGTCGTACCTTCGTGGTTGGGCGATACCTTCCTGCTGCAAATGCTATACCAGCGGTGAATTTTGTAACTTCATGAAAAATAAAATATTTAACCGGCAACTACAAACACTAAATTGTCGCAATTCCGCCGCGCTGGCGACAATGTTCTGAACCTCACATAAGGGCTCAGAGTCGCGGCATGGTGATATCCATTATCTGAATCCGATACGCCACCTGGCGCGGCGTCATCCCCAGCAGTCGCGCCGCTTTGGCCTGCACCCAGCCGGCTTTTTCGAGGGCCGCAATCAACCGCTGGCGCTCGTCAAGGCTGTTATCGAGCCAGCCGTCCTCCGCCGGACCGCTGATGGGTTGCGCTTTCGGCGGATTATCGCGATGGTTGAACAGGATCACGTCCCGGTCTATCAGGCCGCTCTCCGACATCACCGCCGAACGCTCAAGGCAGTTTTCCAGTTCGCGGACGTTGCCCGGCCAGCTGTACTCCATCAACAGGCGAATGGCCCCATCGCTGATACGCAGCGTTCTCCCCTGGTGCTGAGCGATTTTACGCACCAGAAAGTGCGCCAGTTCGGCGATATCCTCCTGACGTTCGCGCAACGGGGGCAGGGCGATGGGCATCACGTTCAGGCGATAGTAAAGATCCTCGCGGAAATGGCCCAGCCGCACCTCTTCTTCCAGATGGCGATTGGTCGCCGCGATGATGCGCACGTTGACGCGCAGGGTTTCATCGCCGCCGACGCGCTCCATTTCTCCCTCTTGCAGAATTCGCAGCAGCTTAGCCTGAAACGAGGCGCTGCTTTCGCCGATCTCATCCAGAAACAGAGTCCCGCCGTCCGCCAACTCAAAGCGCCCTTTACGCTGGCGCACCGCGCCGGTAAACGCGCCTTTTTCATGGCCAAACAGCTCGCTCTCCAGCAGGGTATCCGGTAGCGCCGCGCAGTTGAATTTGACGAAGGCCGCGGCGGCACGCGGTGAATTATGGTGAATAGCATTGGCGATAAGCTCTTTCCCGGTACCGCTTTCGCCGCGTACCAGCACCGTGGTGTCCCAGCGCGAGACCTGACGAATAATCTCCATAATCTGCCGCATCGCCGGGCTTTTACCGACCATGTTCTCGAGGCCGAAACCGCGCGATGGTGCACAGGTGCGCGGTCGCTCAATTCTGGCGGCCTGCGGCGGCGGCTGTGAGGCGGAGGCCGGCAGGATCATCAGGCGAATCGTCTGGGCTATCAGGTTGGCGACCGTTTCGAGAAACCGGGTACAGGCCGGCAGCCGCTCCTCCTGACGGGCCATCGGCTGGGCCGCCAGTACACCGATAGGCCGGGAATGGGGGCCCATGAGCGGTACGGCAATAAACGGCAGGTCATAATCGTACAGACTGAGACGGTCGAGAAACCGCTGATCGTCGGCCACACGCGGCAGCACCAGCGACTGGCCCTGCGCCAGCACGGTACCGACCAGACCTTCCCCCGGCCGGTAGCGAATTTGCGTACTGCCTGGGAGCGTCTGATTTTCCGTTTGCTGCAGCGCTTCGATACTCAGAATCTCCTGCTGGCTGTCGTACAGGCAAATCATCCCGTGCTGCATAAAAGCATCGTTATGTAACACGCTCAGTACCTCCTGCAGCGTTTTACTCGCTTCGGTGGCGCGGCTCAATATTACGCTTATCCGCTGCATGGCGGTAAACTGCTGGGAGAGATCGAAGCGCCTGACGGTGGTATCCGAATCGAATTTATGGCTCATTGATCACCTCCGTTCAGGGTATTAAAGAGCGGAAAACGCATGACGAGACTGGTCCCCCCCTGCGAGCGCGAAGCCAGTTCAATCGCGCCGCGATGGTAAGCGACCAGGGTTTGGATCAGCCGCAGTTCCATCCCTTTGCCGGGGGAGTTTAAGGCATCGGGGGAGTGGGTATAGCGCACCTGGAGCAGCGGCACATTGTCGTTGAGATACAGCGAGAGCCAGCCCTCATCCTCTTCGGCATAAAGCTCTATTTCCAGCGGTACCGAGGGCAGCTCGGCGGCGAGGGCCAGCGTGCGGTCAAGCCATAAACTTAAGCAGGCCAGCAACTGTGTGCGTTGGCCAAAGCCCACCAGATGCGGCGAAGCCATATCAATATGCAATTTTGCGCGGTCGTCAAAGCGGGTGCGGTACAGGGCACACAGGTCGTCAAAGAAGGGTTGTAGCGGCCAGACGGCGTTGCTTTCCAGTTCAAGGGAGGGGCGGCAGCGCTGCAGGCGGGCCATGGCCTCTTCGCCTTCACGCCACGCTGCGTCCAGCGCCACGTTGCCGCTGCCTTCGCCGTTCAGCCGACGGGCCGCTGCCAGCATATTGATCGGGCAGTTAAGTTGGATCAGCGCTGCATCCAGCGACTCGCGAATGGCGGCCAGCAGCTTACCGGCGGTCATCTGCTGCTTCAGACGGTCGAGGCGGCCCTGTTCATGCTGCTGGCGCTGCTGGGTGCAGTCGGCGATCACCACCAGCGTTCGCGCCGGGGCGCTGTCGATAAAATAGCGGCTGGCTTCTTCGCTGACGCCGGGCAATCCCCAGCAGGTCACCGACAGCCAGCGGACCGCGCCGCGGATCACCACTGGCAGAATTTGCTCTGCGCCGGGCCCCATTGCGTGCGGTGAAACCTGTAGCTCAGCCAGCAGCTCTTTCCCGCCGCAGTCCGCGCAGAAGGTTTTGTAGGCGAGGTTATCCATCACCACCCGATCGTGCTCATCCACCACCACCACGGCGGCGGGGATATTATTCAGCACCGCTTCCATCAGCGTCATATGATTGCGCAGCCGCTGTTCCAGGGTATAGCTGACGCTAATATCCCGCTGCATCGCCAGATAATGTTCCAGCTCGCCCTGCGGATTCAGCACCGGGGTGATGTCGATATCCACCAGATACAGGCCGCCGTCGCGGCGCTGGTTAATCAGCTGACCGCGCCATGGCTGGCGCTGAAGCAGGGTGTGCCACATCTCCTGGTAGATTGCTCGCGGCGTCTGGCTGCTGGCCAGCAGACGTGGGTTTTGGTTTAACAATTGCGTCAGCGAATACCCGGTCTGGCGGCAAAAAGCCGGGTTGGCGTAAATAATATTCGCCCGGGCATCGGTGAGGGAGATAGCCACCGATGCTTGTTCGACCATCGTAAAAAACAGCCCCGGATGTTGTTGAGTCAGCGCACCGGCAATCGCCTCCGGCACGGCGTTATCGAGCATCATATTCAGGGTCATCGCAAACTCCTGTGTCGCAGTTATGACAATTTGTCCGACACCGCGACAGGGATCGCGCGGTTTTATACGAACCCCTATAACCATGCAAACCGTGAGCCCTTATCGAAACGACCTGCAGAAACATTGATCCGGCAGGGGTAAAACCGACATTTGTGTCGCATTTTCCGGCTCGCCAGGCCCGCGGCGAGCGGCAGCAGCAGGGCGAGGCGATCGTTATGGGGCAGGGATGAACCGTAGTAGGGCAATGAAACCTGGCACAGCCTTCGCAATACCCCTGCGATAACTTGTGTTTTCAGACACCATTCCCAACAGGAGCGCAATATGGCCAACATTGGTATTTTCTTTGGCACCGATACCGGTAAAACCCGCAAAATCGCGAAAATGATCCACAAGCAGCTCGGCGAGCTGGCGGATGCCCCGGTCAACATTAACCGCACGACGCAGGACGATTTTATGGCCTATCCGGTCTTGCTGCTGGGCACGCCGACGCTCGGCGACGGCCAGTTGCCAGGGCTTGAGGCCGGATGCGAAAGCGAATCATGGAGCGAATTTATCAGCGGCCTCGGCGACGCCAGCCTGAGCGGGAAAACCGTGGCGCTGTTCGGCCTCGGCGACCAGAGAGGCTATCCGGACAACTTCGTCAGCGGCATGCGTCCGTTATACGACGCCCTGCGCTCGCGCGGCGCGCAGATGATTGGCAACTGGCCGAATGAGGGTTATGAATTTAGCGCCTCTTTGGCGCTGGAAGGAGAGTGCTTCGTTGGGCTGGTACTGGATCAAGATAACCAGTTCGACCAGACCGAAGCGCGACTGGCGACCTGGCTTGAGGAGATTAAACGCACCGTGCTATAGAGGCCATTGGGTAGCCGCCGGGGCTACCCGCACAGGCCCGGCTGACGGGAAATCATCTGTTCCAGCCACTGGCGCTGGTGACGCTGCTGGCTCTGCTGCCAAAGATAATCACGCGCGCGCTCCAGCGCCTGCTGCTGCTCCATCGGTGCGGCCGGGCGAATCGCTTCACACCATAAAAGATGCCAGCCCAGCTCACTGGCAACAGGGGGGCTCAGCGCGTTTTCCGCCAGAGCAAACAGCGCACTCTCGAGCTGCGGATAGAGTAAACCCCGGCTAATCCAGCCTAAACGCCCGTCTTCCAGTGCGCTCGGGCACTGAGAATAGCGGCGGGCCAGTGGGGCGAAAGCATCCCGGGAGGCGTTAATTTGCTGATAGAGGTCGAGGATTTGCTGATGAACGGCTTCACGGTCATTCTCGACGGTCAGCAGCAGATGGCGGGTCAGACGTTGTTCCGGGCGCATAAACTGCGTCTGATGGCGCAGATACCAGGCCTGTACCGTGGAGATATCCGGCTGTGGCGCCTGACGGGCAATATCGGCAAAGGCGATTTCCAGTCGGGCGTGATGCAGCACGATGGCTGCGCGTTCTGGTGGTGTAAAGTGACCTTCGTCGAGCCAGACGGCAAGGGAGGCGGCGATATTATCCTTCAACGTCGGCGGGATAGCGCCTTCCGGGACCAGCGCGACGATCGTCTGCTCCATCTGGCACTGCTGTTGCCAGGCCTGCTCAAAAGCCGGTGTATCGGCAGCATTCAAACTTGTCGGATCGCTATTCCAGCGAGTACGTGCCAGCCGTTGCCGACCAAAACGTTGCCATGCGTTCACTGTTCTCTCTCCTCTGTAAGGGCGATGGCCTGTGCCGGGACCCTGAACCAGCGGCCGCTAAAATCGACGGTATAGCAGTCGCCAGACTCACCCCGATCGGTAGCCTCAATGCGTCCCCGCTGGCCAGCGGTCACGACCACATCGCCGTTGACCGAGAGTGCCATCTGACAGGTGACGCTATCACCGTATTGCAAGTTCCCGGCCAGCCACGGCTCAGAGATAGGGTTCAGCTCCTGTTCGCGGCAGCCGATGATCCGATCGCTGTCGGGGAAGTGGATCTGATAGATAATCTGATCCTGCAAAAAAACGCCCCAGTCGCGGACAAATCCGCGGCTGCCGCGCCTGACCAGCAGCGCGCCTGGAGCGAAGCCCGCGACGGTACCGTCGTTACGAATCGCGCGTACCACGCGAACCTCCTCACTAAAGGTGAATTTAGGTCTCATGTTTCGTTCTCCTGAAACTGTTGCTGATAGCTCTCTGCGAGCAGACGACGCGCCAGCAGCCAAGGGGCACGGGCGTTTTCTTCCAGCTGGTTTCTCAGCGGTACTTCAGCGCGCAGTTTGCGGTGAAACGTCGCCAGCACCGGCAGGCAGCAGCGGCCAAGCCGCTCGGGCTGATAGGGGACCGAGAAAAACTGAAAAAAGGATTCGGCGGAGCGGAGTTCGTCCACGCCGGGAATTTGATAAAACCACTCCATCATTACCCCCTCGCCCGCAGGGCGGATTCAGCGCACAGCTCGTCGTAGATAGCCACCAGTTCGTAATCCTTCGGACTGCGTTTCCAGTTTTCGGCAAAGCGGCGGATGGCGGGCAGCAGCTGGTTAATTTGCGCAGCATTCAGGTGATAACCCATCAGGTTAAATACACCATTGACCGCCTGACGCCCGGAATGTTTGCCCAGCACCAGCCGATAGCTGCGCCCCATCAGAGAAGGGTCAATGGACTGGTAGCTTTCGCTATCGCGCAGGAGCGCCGCCACATGGACCCCAGATTCATGGGTAAACACCAGCTCGCCGACCAGCGGCTGCTGTGGGTCGATGGTGCGCTGCGCGGCTTCTGCGACCTTCTGACAGAGCGCGGGCAGCGCGGCAAAATGTACGCCAGTCTCTATGCTGAGGCAGCGCTCAAGGCCCAGTGCGACGGTTTCCAGCGCCGCGTTGCCTGCCCGCTCGCCAAGCCCGAGGACCGTGGTATTGACGCTGGTGGCTCCGGCGCTGACCGCCGCCAGCGTATTGGCGGTCGCCATGCCCAGATCGTTATGGGCATGCATCTCGATTTCTCCGCCCCAGATTTCACGCAGGGCCGAGATTTGCGTCGCGGTGGTGAAAGGATCGAGTAAGCCGAGCGTATCGGCATAGCGCAGGCGAGCGGCGCCGCATTGCTGCGCCACCGCGGCGATGTCGCGCAGAGTCTGCCCGCTGGCCCGCGAAGCATCCTCGCAGCCGATGCACACCTTCAGACCGAGGGTATGCGCCAGGTGGATAAATATCGCCAGCCGCTCCAGCAGCACTGCTAACGGTTCACGCAGTTTGTACTGGCGCAGCTTATCCGACGCCGGAATCGAGATATCCACCCAGTCGATGCCCAGATCGGCGCTCTGGCGGATTTCCTGCGCGTTCATCCGACACCAGGTCATCAGCGTCGCGCCAGGCAACTGACGGCGCACCAGCTGGATCCGCGCGATCTCCTCGTCGCCCATCGCTGGGGTGCCGACTTCCAGCGCCGTAATCCCGGCGGCATAAAGCGCCTCGGCAATGGCGACCTTTTCACTGGTGCGAAAGGCGACGCCGGGGCTCTGCTCACCGTCGCGCAGGGTGGTATCGTTAATCAGCACGCGTCCCATCAGCCACCTCCGCCTTAGCCGTAAACCGGCGTGAAGACGGCGTCCGCAGGGCGCGGTTTGCCGTTCTGCCAGTAGGGCGACAGCGCACGCAACCGGTCGATAATCGGCGGCAGTGAGGCAACGACGTAATCGATATCTTTCTCCCGAGTGTAGCGCGAGAGGGAAAAACGGATGGTGCCGTGGGCAGCGGTATAGGGAATATTCATTGCCCGCATGACGTGGGAGGGTTCCAGTGAACCTGACGTACAGGCGCTGCCGCTGGAGGCGGCGATCCCGGCCTGGTTTAGCAGCAGCAGAATGGCTTCGCCTTCAATAAACTCAAAGGCCAGATTCACCGTGCCGGGCACCCGCGGTTGGCTACCGCCCATCACCATTACCGACGGCACGCTGGCCACCAGACGATGCTCCAGGCTATCGCGCAACTGGCCGATATGCGTCATTCCCGGCAGATGAATACTCGCCAGCTCGCAGGCCGCGCCCATACCCACGATCCCGGTAATGTTTTCCGTCCCGGCCCGCCGACCGTACCCCTGGTGACCGCCGCGCAGCAGCGGACGAAAGCGTGTTCCCCGCCGCAAATAGAGGCAGCCCACCCCTTTTGGCCCGTGGAACTTATGCGCCGAGCAGGAGAGCATATCAATGCGGGTCTGGCCCACAGCAATCGGTATTTTCCCCACAACCTGCACCGCATCGCAGTGAAACAGTGCCCCTTGTTCATGGGCCAGTTCCGCCATTTCGCTGACCGGGAAAAGTACCCCAGTCTCGTTATTCGCCCACATAATGCTGACCAGCGCGACGCGTGGGCTGAGTGCAGCGCGGTACTGCGCCATGTCCAGCGCGCCCTCGCCATCCACCGCGATGCGGTGAATCAGGTAGCCCTGACGCTCGAGGTGTTCGCAGGCCGCCAGCGTCGCCGGATGTTCGACCGCACTGGTGATAATTTCGCGTCGCTCCGGCAGCAGGGTGATTGCCGAGGAGATAGCGGTGGCGGTGGCTTCGGTGGCGCAGGAGGTAAAGATGATTTCGCTGGGATACTCCGCGCCCAGCAGGGCCGCAGCCTGTTGATGCGCGCGTTCCAGTGCCGCCTGGGCCGGAATGCCAAAATCATGTATTGACGAGGGGTTGCCGTAAAAATCGGTCAAAAAGGGCATCATCGCTTCCAGAACCATCGGGTCCAGACGGGTGGTGGCGTTGTTATCGAGATAAACCTGTTTCATCTTGTCCCCCTTGGGTCAGTTAACCGCGGCTCAGGCCGCCACCACTTCCATATAACAACCGGTACGTTCCATCAGTTTTTGCTGCAGCCAGGCGAGAGTCATATCGGTCATCATGCAGCCGCTACAGCTGCCGGAGAGGCTGACGGTCACCTGGTGGTTGTCAACGCTGAGCAGCGACATATCGCCGCCGTCGGCCTGAATATGCGGGCGCAGTTCAGCGATGGTATCGACGACGCTCTGCCAGTGTGGATCTTTGCTGCTGGCCGCGGCAGGCGGCGTCTGCGGCTGTTGGGCGAGGATCTCCGCCAGCGCCAGTTCGATTTTTTCGTGGCAGGCGGTACAGCCGCCTCCCGCTTTGGTGTAGTTGATCACCTCTGTAAGGGTGGTCAGGCCGTTGTTCAACACCGCGCGGCGAATATGCCCTTCATCGACGCCGAAGCATTTGCAGATAAGTTTGCCCTCGTCATGTTCTTCCTCAAGGCTTTCGCCGCGAAAGTTGGCGATAGCCGCGCGCAGAGCCTCCTGGCCCATCACCGAGCAGTGCATTTTCTCCGGCGGCAGCCCGTCGAGATAGTCGGCAATCTGCTGGTTGGTTATCTGCCCGGCTTCGGTGAGGGTATGGCCAATGATCAGCTCCGTCAGCGCGGAGGAGGAGGCGATGGCGCTGCCGCAGCCAAAGGTCTGGAAGCCCGCCTCCTCAATGATTTCGCTTTGCGGGTCAACCCGCAGCATCAGGCGCAGGGCGTCGCCGCAGCTTAACGAACCCACGTCGCCTACCGCGTTGGCGTTGTCCACCACGCGCGCGTTGCGGGGGTTAAAAAAATGGTCTTTCACTTTCTCGGAGTAATTCCACATGCTGTCAGCTCCAGGGATGATGACGGAAAACGCCGGGGCGCGGTTCACCGCAGGAGTGCGGCGGTAATGATGAACTAGCAAATGCGATACCAGGAGATAAAATTAATTATTTTCAATTGGTTATTCTTTTTACCTGACAAGGCCCATCCTACAGTGTCGTGATGTTTTGTGGGCTTTGTCACAGAAACGACACGACTAATGCCGCGAATCCAGATCCTCATGCCACTCCTGTTCCTGAAGCAGACGGGCAAAGCGATCCGGGTCGCGTTGACGAGTGCTTTTACGCTGCTCTTTGTCGTACCAGTAGAGCTGGATCTCCTGCAGTAAGCCGACGATAGTGGTGTCGGCGGGGACGCGTTCGGCGCGGACGCCGACCTGCAACAACTGGCGAAAAACCGCCTCGCCAATCGCCACGCAGAACAGCGTGACGCAATCCTCAAGGGCGTGGATCCTTCTGGCGATCTTCTCCGCCTGATGGCCGTTTTCGACTGAGAAATCCACCACCCGGATCAGCGTGACCCGGTCTGCCCTGACGCCGTATACCACCAGCCGCGGCGTGGCGCCAAAATGTTGATCGACATGACGATAATCGGAACTGGCGAAGGCGACCTTTATAGACCAGTCATCGGAATGGACCATATCAAACTGACGATTAATCGGCGGCATAAGCGCCTCCTGTGGAGAGTGAAGATTCTGTGCTCTGGCGAAGCGGCGAGCGGTAGTGGGCGAGGTGGTGATGGCACTCGCGCATCAGATTCGCCAGCTCAAACAGCGTATCGCGCATTCCGCAATACCCCTGGCGTACCCGGCGAAATTCGCCGAGCTTGTCAAAGACAGGAAATCCCGCGCGCACCAGCGGTAGCGCGAATTGCTCCGCCAGGTCACGGGCGTGGGAGTTGGCCACCAGCAGGTCGGCGGGCTGCGCGCACAGCAGGGTTTGCAGATCCTCCAGATCCCCCGGCACCACCCGTTCGACCGGCAGCTGGCGCAGGCTGGGATGACTGGTGGGAGCGACCAGCGGTCCGGGTTGCATTCCCTGGCTGTTGGCGAAATCGCACCACGCCGCCAGCAGATCGCCTTCCGCCGCTATCGCCATGCGCTGGCCCTGCAGCCACATATGGCAATCGATCATCGCATCCTGCAGTTGACCGCGCTGGCGTTCCAGCCACTCGGGAACGCCGCGTCCGGAAATTTTCGCCAGTTGATGGATAAAAGCGTCGCAGCGTTCGAGGGTCATCAGATGTGGCAGAGAAATCACCTCCCCTCGGCAGCGCTGGGCGAGCAGCGTAGATGCACGATGAAGGGAGACACCAATGGTGAAGCTACACAGACTTTGCCCCATTTGCTCTATCTGGCGCAGCGGCGTTCCGCCCTGGGTTAGCGGCGAGAAATCCCCCGCAGCCAGGTGCCCATCCATCGACTGCGCCAGGTCCGGCAGGATCACCGCCTGCAGACCGAACGCTTCGACACACCGGCGTAACCACTCAATATCGCCCGGCGAGCAGAGGTGGCTGACCAGCAGGTTGACCCGGCGATTACGCTGAGCGGGGCGGGGAGCTGGCGCCACCCATTGTTCAATGATGCTCTCCAGCACCGCGCTAAAACCGTTTTCCATGGAGCCATAAAAATCCGGCGTGTTAACCGTCAATATCGCTACCCCCTTGTGACGGGGATACTCTTCGCGAAACTGGCGGACCACGCGGGAAATATCGCTGCCTTGGGCTTCAGACAGCCCGGTGCTGAGCAGTACGATAGCCTGCGGATTATTACGCTGGCACAGGGTATCCAGGGCGGTAAAAATATTGCCATCTGCGCCCATAATCGTCGAGGTGGGGTCCATCGCCGTCGACTGCAGGGGAACCGGGTCGTGAAAATGCTGGATAAAAAAGACTTTGGCGAAGGCGCTACAACCCTGTGCGCCGTGGACGAGAGGAATACTGTGGGCGATCCCGAGGCTTGCGAGGATCGCGCCGAGCGGCTGGCCGGTTTTGATCGGGCTGACCGCCAGCGGTTTATCGGTACGGAAGATGTCTGCCATGATTTACTCCTGGTGCCAGGGGGCGCGGGAATGGGTTTGTGGCCAGATCGGGCTGTTGATGGTCTGACAGAGCTGGCGGGCGAGGGTGACGATGCCCTGATAGCCGGCGTAGGCGTGCTCGCGCTCCTGATTAATATCGAGAAACGGCAGTCGGGCTTTATAGGCGGTGTACATATTGCGTCCGCCGGCGATCATCAGATCGGCCTGATAGCGATACACCACGTCCAGCAGGGAACGGGCGTTACCTTCCTCCAGCATCACCGCCTTGTCGCCCATCAATTCGCGGATCCGCTGTTTATCCTCTTCGGTGGATTTGCGCGTGCCGGTTGCCACCACGCTCATGCCCAAATCTTGCAGCGCCGACACCACCGACCACGATTTCACTCCGCCGGTATAGAGCAGTGCTTTGCGGCCACGCAACTGTTCACGCCACGGTTGTAGTGCCAGTTCAGCCGCCTGCTCCTCCCGCGTAATCAGCGCTTCGGTGCGGCGACACAGGTCGTCATCGCCCAGCAGCGCCGCCAGCTGGCGCAGGGCGTCGGAGGTGGCGCGAATACCGTAGAAACTGCCCTCGAACCACGGCGTGCCGTAGCGCTGCTCTAGCGCTCTGGCGACGTTAATTAACGCCCGCGAGCAGACCAGCATATTGGCCTGCGCCCGGTGCATGGTCTGGATCTCGGCAAAACGACCATCGCCGGAGAGGCTGCCGAGCACGCGGATCCCCAACTCATCAAGCAGCGGCTGAATGTGCCAGAACTCGCCGGCAATATTGAATTCACCAATCAGGCCAATATCATGACGCTGTTCTGGCGCAAACGGCGAGGTTTCCGGCCAGGGGGCCGGTTCGCGCTGGCCGATGACCCGGTTCACCATGACTTCGCCCGCCAGCCGGTTGCCGAGATTTTTACTGCCGTAAAAACCGGCGGCATCAATAGCGATAACCGGTACGCCGGTCGCAGTCTGCGCGGCCTGGCATACCGCTTCCAGGTCATCACCCTCCATGGCCGGGACGCAGGTGTTGTAGATAAAGACCGCCGCCGGATGATAGCGGGTGACAATATGGCGCACGGCGTGAAACAGGCGACGTTCGCCGCGGCCCATAATCACATCCTGTTCGTTGAGATCGGTGGTGAACCCGAGTCGGTTAAGGGTTGGCCCGGAGCTGACGCTGC
Source organism: Raoultella sp. T31 (assembly GCF_002806725.1). NCBI lineage: Bacteria > Pseudomonadati > Pseudomonadota > Gammaproteobacteria > Enterobacterales > Enterobacteriaceae > Klebsiella > Raoultella sp. T31. Next base: position 44,669 of record NZ_PIBO01000023.1, on the reverse strand, counting down.
CGCGGTTATCCCAGGAGCTTCCCGCGCAGCCGATGGGGCCATGAACCAGATGCGCCACGTCGGCAATCGGCAGTAAGGTTATCTGCGCGCCGTCGAACGCGCAGCCGCCGGCGGTAGAGCCGGGTTTGGGGGCGCTGCAGCCGGATTTTTGTTTATGGTTGTGTTCACAGGCCGGTTCATCCAGCAGCGCCAGAATTTCATTTCCCTTCATAGTGACCTCGTTGACGATGGGGGGATGAGGGGAAGATGCAATTCGCGCTCCATAAGAGGAGCCTTGATATTTAAAGGAAAAGTATTGTTATCTTTGCGACAAAGCCAACAATCGGACAATGGAGCCACCGTGCTAAATTCTATGCTTGTCGTGAGAAAGTGAAGATGACCCTCACGGTGGTCAATCTGGATTCATTAACAGAGAATAGGTCGCGGGTAGCACTAACCATAGAGATCGGTATGTCACTGGGAATGATTTTGAACTGTTTTTTCTGGTAATCCTGGCTATTCAGACCAGAAGAAACTGGAAAATATGGTTCGTTACCGGGGCATTGACGTCGATATATTGGGAAGAGGGGCGAAGTAAGAGATTAATATCGTGGGTGTTATCATTACCCTGTTTTTCACTCTGCGACTGACCTGCTCCTCGGTGAGCAATATACCCTGATGTCAGGAATGCCTTGCGAATGTCCGCTCCTTGCTCAGAGCGGACCTATACTGCCCACTTCGTGCCAGCAGCCGATATCATAAGTTCCGACCGCAAGCCGAAGGGCTGCGACCGGGACCGTGCAACAGCTGAGCAAGTCATATTTTAATCAATCGATTTAAACAGCCAATAGCTTACGAAGCATCAAGCTTGACAAGGCTATTCATCAAAATGTATTGCGGATCCTGGCGTTTGTGCTGATCAATCAATGGGACAAGCCGTCTGAAATGCTCACTTTCACAATGTAATTCGAGCGCTGCGCGGTCCGGCCATTCCTCTATAAAAATAAAATGGCCCGGGTCTTTTTCATCAATATACAGTTCATAAGCGATGCACAGGGGTTCCTTTCTTGTGGCCGATAGTAGCTCACGATACAGAGGCATCACTTTCTCAACACAATCCGGTTTTATAAAATCTTCAGCAATAACTTTTAACACTCCTGCCTCCAGGCAAAAGAAAAAAATTTCCCGTAAAATCAGCATCCCTTTCTTCAACATCATCGGATAATTAGTGTACAGGCATGACGTCCTCTTTTCACGGCGAGTCCAATGGGTCGATGTCACCTTATCCTCAAACGAGGGGGAACTGTGCAAGGAAGCCAAAACGCGCATTGACTCCACGCCAGAACAGCAGGCGGTTCTCTGGGACAGGTATTGAAAGAGAGGAGAGACAGGGCCGGTGACGCGGTCTCCCCTGATCGGGTTAACCCGGCTCTTTCAGCAGCAGACCCGGCACCGGCTCGCAGACATTCCCACACATTATTTAGTGGTGTAGCCACCGTTGACCAGAATTGTCTGCCCGGTCATCCACCATCCCTCACTCACCAGGAAGCGGATCCAGGGCACAATATCGTCAATGTCTGTCAGACCGGTTTTACTGAACAGGGAGAGCGCCGCAGCTGTTTTGTGGTAGGCCACTGCGTCTGCCCCCTCTGCCGGATAGAAGAATGGCGTGTCCATCGGACCGGGGCCGATGGCTGTTACGGAAATGCCACGTGCGCCCAGTTCTTTTGACGCCGCGCGCGTGAAATGCTCCACCGGTGCCTTCATGCCGGCATATGCGGCGTAAAAGGGCGTATAGGCGCCAAGAAGCGATGTCACCAGAGTACAGATTTTCCCGTTATCCCTGACGTGTTTGCCCGCTTCCTTCAGGAAGAAAAACGCGGATTTGGCATTCACCGCGCTCATTTCGTCAAATTCTGCCTCAGAGATATCTGCCATGGGTTTCTTCAGCACCTTACCGACAGTATTAATGGCAATATCCGGTTGTCCGAGTGATGCCACCACGTCAGCAAACAGTTTTTCCATAGCGGCTGCCGAGGTCAGGTCAGCCTGAAACGCTGCGGCTTCTGCGCCAGCGGCTTTCACGGCCGCGACTGTGGCCTCTGCATCCTGACGCGTGGCGTTGCTATTGTAATGAATGGCAATAGAGCGCGCGCCATGCTGCGCGAAGTCACGGGCGATCAGCCCTCCCAGATTTTTCGCTCCGCCAGCGATAAGGACGGTTTTACCTTTGATAGCATGGTCTGTCATGGTTCAGCTCCTGTTGCATCGATTGGCCGGGATACCCCGTTACGGATAGCTTAATGTGTAGGCGTCATGTATAAAGAGGCGAAACATGAATGCTCTGTGCATAAATCACGAATAATGAGGACGTATGGATACGATTGATCTGTTCCGTATATTTATTCGGGTGGCGGAAAACGGCAGTTTTATCCGGGCGGCTGAAACCATGAACCGTCCGGCATCGACCATCTCTGCCTCTATCCGCGAACTGGAATCCCGGCTTGGCGCCCGCCTGTTTCACCGGACTACTCGTCGGGTATCGCTGACCTCGGACGGAGAGGCGTTTTATACGCGCTGCCAGGCTGTGGTTCAGGATGTGGAGGAGGCGGAAAATCTGTTCAGACAAGCCAGCGATCAGGTGACGGGAAAAATTAAGGTCGATGTACCCGCCCGGGTCGGGAGGTGCATCATTATTCCTGCGCTGCCGGACTTTTTTTCCCGCTACCCGGCCATTCAGATAGAGCTGGGTGTGACAGACCGCAGTGTCAATCTTGTCCAAGAGGGCACGGACTGCGCCATTCGCGTCGGCATGCTCAGTGATTCTGGTATGGTAGCCCGAATGGCAGGTTACCTTAGAGTAATTAACGTGGCGTCTCCGGGATATCTCTCCGGTTACGGGATTCCATTATCGCCGCCGGAGCTGGCTAAGCATCTTGTCGTGGGATATTCATCCCCCACGACAGGTCGCCGGGAACGATGGGAGTGGGAAGGCGATGGCGAGATATTCAACACTGAGGTCAATACCCTGCTGACCGTCAACAGCGTCGAGGCATATATTGCGGCCTGCATGACAGGCATGGGACTGATTCAGATCCCCGAATATGATGTACATGAACAGTTGACTGCGGGTACCTTATTGGAAGTCATGCCCGATTTTCTGCCACGGGCGCTGCCTGTCAATGTTCTGTATCCTCACCGACGGCATCACTCTCGTTCGCTGCAGTTATTTATTGGCTGGCTGATGCCTCTGCTACAGGAAAAAATGCAACTCATGTCTCTTGAGGGGGGTCTGCTCAGGACATCAAGCCGTGAGTCAGCGTAAATACATTCAGTCAGTAGAGAGAGCCCTGTTGCTTCTTGATACTGTGCTATCCCACCAGCAAGTCTTCCGTCTGGCCGAACTTTTGCAACGGTTTTCACTGAATAAAACAACGTTGTACGGGCGATTCACCTTGTATTGCTTCCTCTCCGGGGTCAGGTCAGCGCAAGGAAATATCGGAGTCAGTGCAGCCCGATGTGGCGTAACCGGTGTTGGGCCTATAAAAAAGCCCGCGGGGTCAGCGGGCAACAGGCATAAAACAGGGATTAAAAAACGCGTTCCTCCAGAGGGTTATCCCTGTTAAGCCGCTTCGCCAGCCACGGCGGCAAACGCCCGGCCAACAGCGTATTGAGCGCCTTGCACTGGGCCTGAATGGTGGTACCGGGTTGCGCTTTCATCGGGTGGATCCGATGACGAATCAGCCGGGCGGCGGCGGGCCCGCCGATCTCCTGGCAGAACAGCAGCTGGCAATCCTCAATAAGCCGGGCCCGCACCTCGTTGGCCTCCTGCGGCTGGGGCGCGGACGGATAGCGCCGCAGATCGTACAGCCAATCGCCTTGCTCATCGAATGCATAGATAAAAAACAGCCGCCCCTGGCCAAAATGGCCGTTAATCGCCAGGCCATCCTGGGAGCAAAATGCCGCCAGTAGCTGCGGCGTCCGCTGAGCGGGGCGAATGATGCGTAAATGGTCAGGCAGCATGCCCTGCAGGCTTGCCATCACCCGTGACCAGCGGGCGGGAGACATGACTGCCGTTGTCGAGGGAAAGCTGGCGGCCAACTGGGACTGCGTCAGGGTAGACAGCCGCGCCGGGGTCAGGGTCTCGCCGCTCTCCTGCGCCAGCCAGTCTAAGATTTGCGCCGGCTGCAGGTCCGGCAGGGACTGAAACAGCGCCAGCAGGCGCCAGAAAAGGGTATCGTTGTCGGACATCTCCTGCTCCTTATATCAGCGTGTTGCGCGTCGCGCGCAGGCTTATCGGGAAGACGGGCCGCCCCGGCTGCGGATTCACATAGTAGCGGCGTCCTCCTTCCAGCGAAATCGCGCCACCCCAGCGTTCAGTGTCGTTATGCTCAATCTGGATCACTCGCGCTTCCAGATCCTGTTTGGCGATATAGGCATACAGGTCCGCGCCGCGCTCACGGAAAATCACGATGGGCATACTCCCTCCTGGCCCCGCATGACGCGGGGCACCTGATGGTTAACGGACGAGATCGAAGCTGTAATCGGTTTTGCCCAGCTGGCTGGTATCACTATCCAGTTTCTCCAGCACGGCGTTCACCAGCGTCGTCACAATGTTCATCGCCCCTTCATAACCCCAGGTTGTCTGGCGGTGCAGATGGTGGCGGTCGAACAGCGGAAAGCCGAGGCGAATAAGCGGTACTTCAAAGGCTTTGCCCTTTGCCAGGGTGTCGCGCTGGATAAACTTGCCGTAGGAGTTGCCGATCATAAAGTCCGGCTGACGGGTGAACATCAGCGAACGGAAGTGCCACAAATCGCAGTTGATAAACACTTCGCTGTCGCGCCCGTACGGCGAGGCATCAAGCATCTTCTTCATCGCTTTTTGCCAGCGCTTGTTGGCGTTATGGCTCAGGATCACCGTCGGCTCACAGCCCAGCTCCAGCAGGAAGCGGGTCAGGCCCATCACGAAGTCCGGGTCGCCGTAGAGGCCAAATTTCTTACCATGCAGCCAGGTGTGGGAGTCGAGCATCATGTCAACCAGCCGGCCGCGCTCAAGCGTGAGGGCGTCGGCGATCGGCTTGCCGCTGAGCTCACTGACGGTCATCAGCAGCTCATCGGTGGCGGCCAGTCCCAGCGGAATGGCGACCTCGGTGGCGGGCTGGTTCCACATCTCCTGCACCACTTTTTTGCTCTTCAGTAACTGCCACGGCTGCAGAAGCAGCGTATCGATGGCGTCGGGAGCCTCTTTCATCTCCTGCTGCGTTGTGCCGCCGGAATACATCCGATAATGGCCATCGGCGGGGGTATCGAGAACCTCTGACGGATCGGAGAGCAGGCTGCACGGTACCGCCATCTGTTCCATCATCCGCTTTAATACGCGGAAGTTGCCGAGATAGGTTTCAAAGCCGGTGACCAGATTGAGCTTCTGCAGTTTGCCCGGTTGTCCCTGGTAGTCGGCGGTGAAGGTTTTGGCGAAGCCTTCAAACATGTTGTCCCAGCCGGTGACGTGGCTGCCGATAAAGCTTGGCGTATGGGCGTGCGGCACGGCGATGCTGCTGTCGACAAAACCATCTTTTTTGGCGTTGGCGATAAACGCCTGCAGGTCATCGCCGATGACTTCCGCCATGCAGGTGGTGGACACCGCGATGATCTCCGGCTTGTACAGCGCGCTGGCGTTCTGCAGGCCCAGATTCATATTGTTGTTGCCGCCGAAGACCGCCGCGTCTTCGGTCATCGAGTCGGAGACGCAGGCGATCGGCTCTTTGAAATGGCGGTTGAAATAGGTGCGGAAGTAGGCCACGCACCCCTGGGAGCCGTGAACATAGGGCAGGGTGTTAGCGAATCCCAGCGAGCAAAGCACTGCGCCAAGCGGCTGGCAGGCTTTCGCCGGATCAACGGTCAGCGCCTCGCGCTGAAAATTCAGCGCTTCATACTCGGCGGTGGTGGTCCAGGCAAAGACCTCCCGCACGCGCTCTGCATCGTGCGCCTCTTCCAGCTGCCGCTTATTGCGGAACAGTTCTTGATATTCATCCTGTTCGAATAGCGGATAACAGCTATTAATTTTATCAATCGTTTGGCTCATGGTGTTCTCCTCCCGCGCCACAAATCGGTGGACAGACGGGACAGTGAGTAGGCAATCACGCAGACTTCAGCCACGGAGCGGTCAGTTCGCTCCACGCCGGGTTGTTGAGGGTCATATCCATATCGCGGGCGAAAATGGCGAAACCATCGTAGCCGTGGTACGGGCCGGAATAGTCCCACGAGTGCATCTGGCGGAACGGCACGCCCATTTTCTGGAAGATATATTTTTCCTTGATGCCGGAGCCGATAAGGTCGGGCTTCAGCGCTTTGACGAACGCCTCCAGCTCGTAGCTGCTGGCGTCATCGAACAGCAGCGTACCCTCTTTCAGATCCGGCAGGGTGCGGTCGTAATCATCGTTATGGGCAAATTCGTACCCGGCGGCGATGATCTCCATACCGAGATCTTCATAGGCGCCAATAACGTGGCGTGGTCGCAGGCCGCCCATATAGAGCAGCACCTTACGCCCCTCCAGGCGCGGACGATATTTGGCGATAACCGCCGCCATCTGCGCCTCATACCTGGCGATCACCGCTTCGGCGTTAGCGCGAATGGTATCGTCGAACTGGTCGGCGATTTTGCGCAACGATTCGGCGATTTTGGTCGGCCCGAAGAAGTTATACTCCATCCACGGAATCTGATGTTTCTCCTCCATGTGACGGGCGATATAGTTCATCGAACGGTAGCAGTGGACCAGGTTCAGCTTGACGAAGGGGGTGTTTTCCATCTCCACCAGCGTGCCGTCGCCGGACCACTGCGCGACCACCCGCAGCCCCATTTCTTCAAGCAGAATACGCGAGGCCCAGGCGTCGCCGCCGATGTTGTAGTCGCCGATGATTGCCACATCGTAAGGGGTGGTTTCAAACGGTTGTCCGTCGCGATTGTTAAGGATCCAGTCGCGGACCACGTCGTTGGCGATATGATGTCCCAGCGACTGCGACACGCCGCGAAAGCCTTCGCAGCGTACCGGGATCACCGGTTTATCCAGCGCTTTGCTGCTGGCATTCGCCACCGCGCTGATATCATCGCCAATCAGTCCCACCGGACATTCCGACTGAATGGTGATCCCTTTGGTGAGTGGGAACAGCAGCTCCATCTCCTCAATCAGTTTGCTGAGTTTTTTATCGCCGCCGAAGACGATATCGCGCTCCTGAAAATCAGAGGTGAAGTTCAGGGTGCCGAAGCTATCGACACCGCTGACGCCGGTGTAGTAGTTGCGTCGTCCGGCGCGCGAATACTGGCCACAGCCGATCGGTCCGTGCGAGATGTGGGCCATATCCTTGATCGGCCCAAATACCACCCCTTTGGAACCGGCATAGGCGCAGCCGCGCACGGTCATTACGCCGGGTTGTGATTTGCGGTTAGAGATAATGCACTTGCCGACGCTCTCCATTTGCGGATCGCTGACCATCATGTGCTTTCTGCGCTCTTTTCGCGCGGTTTCCGGGAACACCTCCAGGACTTCCTGGATTAGCGCCAGATTACGTTCGCCTGTTGCGTTGGTCATCATAATTGTCCTGTGCTCAGGCCGCGTTTTCTTCGGCGGCGGTTTTACCAATGATGCTGGTGTCTTCCTCTTCCATGATGCCGAACTCCATCAGCAGCGACTCCAGTTCATCCATGGTGCAGGGGGTCGGTACCACCTTCATGGTGTTGTTGACGATCTTCTGCGCCAGCGTGCGGTATTCGTTGGCCTGCTGGCAGGCAGGGTCGTATTCGATAACCGTCATCCGACGGATCTCCGCACGCTGCACGATGTTGTCGCGAGGCACAAAGTGAATCATCTGGGTACCGAGCTTTTCCGCCAGCGCCATAATCAACTCGTCTTCGCGGTCGGTCTGGCGTGAGTTACAGATCAGGCCACCGAGGCGCACCTTGCCGGATTTGGCGTATTTAACGATCCCTTTGGAGATATTGTTGGCGGCATACATCGCCATCATTTCGCCGGAGCAGACGATGTAGATCTCCTGGGCTTTGTTTTCGCGGATAGGCATAGCGAAGCCGCCGCAGACCACGTCGCCGAGCACGTCATAGAAGACGAAGTCGAGATCGTCTTCGTAGGCGCCTTCTTCTTCCAGAAAGTTGATCGCCGTAATCACGCCGCGCCCCGCGCAGCCGACGCCTGGCTCCGGGCCGCCGGATTCGGCGCAGCGCACGTCGCCGTAGCCAATTTGCAGAACGTCTTCAAGTTCGAGGTCCTCGACCGAACCGACCTCCGCTGCCATCTCCATAATGGTGTTCTGTGCTTTAGCGTGCAGGATCAGGCGGGTGGAGTCCGCCTTCGGATCGCAGCCGACGATCATCACTTTCTTACCCATCTCCGCCAGCGCGGCGACGAGGTTCTGCGTGGTGGTGGATTTGCCGATACCGCCTTTACCGTAAATAGCGCATTGACGCATGGTCATGGTGACTTCTCCTGTTGTTGAGTGTTTGCCAGCAGAGAAGTGCAGGGAATATACCAGCCGTGCCGGTTTATTTAATATGTTGATTTATATGTAATTTAATTTGAGCTGCTGCGACGGGCGCAAAACAAAACGGCACAATAAGGCGACCAAATGTGGGAAACAGAACAATTCTGCCTGTCGCGGCCATTGTGGCACTTTGTCGCCTGTTCAACAGCTTGTCGCGCCCTGTGTCTTATTCCACGCAATCTCTCTGTGCCCTGCGCGGCGCCTGTCTTCATAACGTGTTGAATTTGCGTTAACTATTTTGTAATCCGCGAGCTGGCACAGGCTGTGCTTGAGGCAACAACTGGGTTTGCCGCTTTTTGTAGCGGCGAAGATGCCTCTCACCTTCGAGGATTGAACAATGTCCGGAACAATGAAAACAATGGATGGCAATGCCGCGGCGGCCTGGATCTCCTATGCCTTTACCGAGGTCGCGGCGATTTACCCCATTACCCCCTCCACGCCGATGGCGGAAAACGTCGATGAGTGGGCGGCGCAGGGGAAAAAGAACCTCTTTGGCCAGCCGGTGCGTTTAATGGAGATGCAGTCGGAAGCCGGGGCGGCAGGCGCGGTACACGGCGCGCTACAGGCCGGGGCGCTGACCACTACCTATACGGCGTCGCAGGGGCTGCTGCTGATGATCCCCAATCTGTACAAAATCGCCGGTGAACTGCTGCCGGGCGTCTTTCACGTCAGTGCGCGGGCGCTGGCGACCAACTCGCTGAATATTTTTGGCGATCATCAGGACGTGATGGCGGTTCGCCAGACCGGCTGCGCGATGCTGGCGGAGAACAACGTCCAGCAGGTGATGGATTTGTCGGCGGTGGCGCATCTGGCGGCGATTAAGGGGCGCATCCCGTTTGTTAACTTCTTCGACGGTTTTCGTACCTCGCACGAAATTCAAAAAATCGAAGTGCTGGAATATGACCAGCTGGCGACGCTGCTGGACCGGTCGGCACTGGACCGTTTCCGTCGTAACGCGCTGCATCCGGATCATCCGGTCATTCGCGGAACGGCGCAAAACCCGGATATCTACTTTCAGGAACGGGAGGCGGGCAACCGTTTTTATCAGGCGTTGCCGGACATTGTCGAAGGCTATATGGCGCAGATCAGCGCGCTCACCGGTCGGGAATACCATCTGTTTAACTACTCCGGCGCAGCCGATGCCGAACGGGTGATTATCGCCATGGGGTCGGTCTGCGATACCATCCAGGAAGTGGTGGATACGCTGAACGCGGCGGGAGAGAAGGTCGGGCTACTCAGCGTGCATCTGTTTCGTCCTTTTTCGCTGGCCCACTTCTTTGCTCAACTGCCGAAAACCGTACAGCGTATTGCGGTCCTCGACCGTACCAAAGAGCCTGGCGCTCAGGCGGAACCGCTGTGCCTGGATGTGAAAAACGCCTTCTACCATCACGATGATGCGCCGCTGATTGTCGGTGGCCGCTATGCGCTGGGCGGCAAGGACGTTCTACCCGACGATATCGCGGCGGTGTTTGACAATCTGAACCAGCCGTTGCCGATGGACGGATTCACGCTGGGAATTGTCGATGATGTGACCTTTACCTCGCTACCGCCGCGTCAGGAGACGCTGGCGGTTTCTCATGCCGGCATCACCGCCTGTAAATTTTGGGGTATGGGCTCAGACGGCACCGTCGGGGCCAATAAAAGCGCGATTAAAATTATCGGTGACAAAACGCCGCTCTACGCGCAGGCCTACTTTTCTTATGATTCGAAAAAATCCGGCGGCATTACCGTCTCACATTTGCGCTTCGGTGACCGGCCCATCAATTCACCCTACCTGATCCATCAGGCCGATTTTATCTCCTGCTCGCAGCAGTCCTACGTGGAGCGCTATGACCTGCTGGATGGGTTAAAACCGGGCGGGACCTTTTTACTCAACTGCAGCTGGTCTGATGCGGAACTGGAGCAGCATCTGCCGGTCAGCTTCAGGCGCTATCTGGCGCGGGAAAATATCCGTTTTTATACCCTCAACGCCGTGGACATCGCCCGCGAGCTCGGGCTGGGCGGGCGGTTTAATATGCTGATGCAGGCGGCGTTCTTTAAACTGGCGGCGATTATCGACCCGCAGACCGCCGCGGATTACCTCAAGCAGGCGGTTGAAAAAAGCTACGGCAGCAAAGGGGCGGGGGTGATCGAGATGAACCAGCGGGCGATTGAGCTGGGCATGGCCTCGCTGCATCAGGTGACGATACCCGCCCACTGGGCGACGCTGGATGAACCCGCGGCGCAGGCTTCAGTCATGATGCCGGATTTCATCCGCGATATTTTGCAGCCGATGAACCGCCAGTGCGGCGATCGGCTGCCGGTGAGCGCCTTTGTCGGTATGGAGGACGGAACCTTTCCCTCGGGAACCGCCGCCTGGGAGAAACGCGGGATCGCGCTGGAAGTGCCGGTCTGGCAGCCCGAGGGCTGCACGCAGTGTAATCAGTGCGCCTTTATCTGCCCGCACGCGGCGATCCGCCCGGCGTTGCTTAATCGCGAAGAACAGGACGCCGCCCCGGTCGGGCTGTTGAGCAAACCCGCGCAGGGGGCGAAGGCGTATCACTACCATCTGGCTGTCTCGCCGCTGGATTGTTCCGGCTGCGGCAACTGCGTGGATATCTGTCCTTCACGCGGCAAGGCGCTAAAAATGCAGCCTCTCGATAGCCAGCGCCAGATGGCGCCGGTCTGGGACTATGCGCTGGCGCTGACGCCGAAGAACAATCCTTTTAGTAAAACGACGGTCAAAGGCAGCCAGTTTGAAACCCCGCTGCTGGAGTTTTCCGGCGCCTGCGCGGGATGCGGAGAAACGCCTTATGCCCGGCTGATAACCCAACTGTTTGGCGACCGGATGCTGATCGCTAATGCCACCGGCTGCTCTTCTATCTGGGGGGCCAGCGCGCCGTCGATTCCCTATACCACCAACCACCGCGGCCACGGCCCGGCATGGGCGAACTCACTGTTTGAGGATAACGCGGAGTTTGGCCTCGGCATGATGCTTGGCGGTCAGGCGGTGCGGCAACAAATCGCCAATGATATGACCGCCGCGCTGACGCTGCCGGTAAGCGAGGAACTCCTCGACGCGATGCGCCAGTGGCTGACGCTGCAGGACCAGGGCGAGGGCACCCGCGAACGCGCCGATCGGCTCAGTGAGCGGCTGGCGGCGGAAAAAGAGGGCGTGCCGCTGCTGGAGAAGCTGTGGCAGAACCGCGACTATTTTGTTCGCCGGTCGCAGTGGATTTTCGGCGGTGACGGCTGGGCTTACGATATTGGCTTCGGCGGCCTCGATCACGTGCTGGCGAGTGGCGAGGACGTCAATATTCTGGTGTTTGATACCGAGGTTTACTCCAATACCGGCGGCCAGTCGTCTAAATCGACTCCGGTGGCGGCGATCGCGAAGTTTGCCGCCCAGGGTAAACGCACGCGGAAAAAAGATCTCGGCATGATGGCGATGAGCTACGGCAATGTGTACGTGGCCCAGGTCGCGATGGGCGCTGATAAAGATCAGACCCTACGGGCGATCGCCGAGGCCGAAGCCTGGCCGGGACCGTCGCTGGTGATAGCCTATGCCGCCTGCATTAACCACGGTCTGAAAGCCGGGATGCGCTGTAGCCAACGCGAGGCGAAACGGGCGGTTGAAGCGGGATACTGGCACCTGTGGCGCTATCATCCGCAGCGCGAAGCCGAAGGTAAAACGCCGTTTATGCTGGATTCCGAAGAGCCGGAAGAGAGCTTCCGCGACTTTTTGCTTGGCGAAGTACGCTATGCCTCATTGCACAAAACGACGCCGCATCTTGCGGATGCGCTTTTCAGCCGAACCGAGGAGGATGCGCGGGCCCGCTTTGCGCAGTATCGGCGGCTGGCCGGTGAGGAATAGCCGGAGTAGAGGGCCAGATGAGGGTGCCACACTGTCAAATGGCCATGATGCGCTCACGAATAATGACAGGAGCAAAATATGTTTACCGGTATTGTAAGCGGCACCGCTGAGGTCTTGTCTATCGACGAAAAGGACAATTTTCGTACTCATGTGGTGAAGTTACCTGCACAACTGCTCCCTGGGCTGGAAACCGGTGGATCGGTGGCACACAACGGTTGTTGCCTGACCGTTGCCAGGATCGATGGGGCGAGAGTCAGTTTTGACTTAATGCAAGAGACGCTGCGCGTGACCAATCTGGCAACGCTTCGCCTGGGCGAACACGTCAACGTCGAGCGTGCTGTTAAATTCAACGATGAAATAGGCGGCCACCTGATGTCGGGCCACATTATGACCACCGCAGAAGTGGTGCAAATTCGGGTTACGGAAAATAACCACCGGATTGGGTTTAAGGTCCGGGAGCCGACATTAATGAAATATATCCTCTACAAAGGATATATCGGCGTTGATGGAATCAGCCTCACCGTCGGGGAGGTCGCGGCGGACGGTTTTTGGGTACACCTGATTCCAGAAACGTTGCAACGCACGACGCTGGGCGCCAAAAAACGGGGCGACCGGGTAAATATTGAAATTGATCCGCAGACTCAGGCGGTAGTCGATACCGTAGAACGCGTGCTGGCCCGGAAATAACCGGCGCGTAGCCATGTTCGGAAAATACGCTATCCCCCGTCCTGCGGGGGGTTGCGGTCTGGTAAGAAGGTATTGTCTTTACGCTGTCAGGGGGGGCGTTATCACTCCCGAGGTCAGAAGATCAATCATAGCCCGCGTGGCTGTCGATTGGTGTCGATGGGGGGCATAGATAACGGAGAAAGGTCGGGAGCGCCCACGCAGTTGTGGCAGCACCTCGACTAACTGCCCGCGTTGTATCCGCTGATGGACGATAAACTCATAGCTCTGGCAGATGCCAATACCCTGTTCAGCCAGTGATACTACGCCGAGCACATCATCTGACGTTTCAATAGATGAAACGGGAAGCCAGTCGACATCGCGACCGGCATCACGAAACACCCAGGGCGCGCGACGTCCTGTTCGGGGCATGACAAAAGGCAGACAGACGTGCCGTTGCAGCTCTTCCAGCGTCTGAGGCGTTCCCATTTGCCGAAGATAATCGGGTGATGCCACCAGCAGCAGTCCGGCATCCTCTAGCTTGCGTGCAACCAGGCCACTGTCAGGCATCTGACCCAGGCGGATCGCCAGATCGAACCCTTCAGCGACCAGATCGACATTACGATTGGTGATGTTCAGTTCTACCTGAACCTGCGGGTACTGTCGGGTAAAGCGTGCCAGCAAAGGGGGGAGCCGGTAGTGGCCATAGCTTGTCGGGACGCTCATTCTTACACGCCCCGTCAGTTCTCCTTCCTGGCCCTGAACTTCGCATTCCGCCTCATCGAGTAGGGTAAAGGCTGAGCGTGTCTGCTCGAAATATATCCGTCCGGCTTCCGTCAGACTAATACGCCGCGTGGTTCGCTGTAAGAGCTGTCGGCCAAGACGCGCCTCAAGCCGGGAGACCGCACGACTTAAAACGGATGGGGTGGTTGCAAGAGCGACGGCGCCCGCGGTAAATGAGCCGTGTTCAACAACGGTAATGAAGACCTCAACATCTCCCAGATAATCGAATTTCCGGCTCATTTTGCTCTTCAAGGAACAAATGTTTTTCAGTTTCGCTAATTTATCTCCACTCTGGCGATGAGTAAAGTGACCCTCAGGCATCACCTGAAGGGCGTCGGGAGGCGCGATATTTGCGGCTAAGCGCCTGTCCACGTACTGACAACGCATGGCGCCTGGGGCCGCGATGTGGGATGTCCTCTCCGGGTTTCAATGAGCGCAACGTTATCGCGACTTCACATGAACCGGTTGCCCGCATTCTGCTGGCTTTTAACTTCCCCCTTTAATTAAACGGAGCATATTCATGTCTAACTCAATAAATCGCCTGCCCGCCATGGCGATGGCGGCGTTGCTCTCTTTCGCAACGGTGGCCAGCGCGGCAGAGGGTACGCCGCTCGAACGCTGGCGCAGCTATGCTGGCGTGAGCTGGGAGGGCCCGGAGGTCTTTTCGGGGTCGGCTAATGCCCCCATTGCCGGGATTCATTTTGATGCGAAGGGCACCGCCTTTGTCAGTACCCCGCGGTTAATCTCCGCCGCCGCGCCCGCCACCTTGAGTATTCTGGATACTACGATTCCGTCAGGGCCGGCGCGTCTGAGCGCATTCCCGTCCCGCCGGGGGAATGCGCTGGATGCGGCCCCCGATAAGAGCCTGCGCAACGTCCTCGGATTCTATGTCGATCGCAAAAACGGCTGGCTGTGGGCGCTGGACATGGGCTTTGTCGCAGGTGAAACCGAATCACCAGTCGGGGCGCAGAAACTGATGGTTCTGGACCTGAAGTCTGGCAGCACGATAAAAAGCATCCCCCTGGATGGGGTGGCAGACCGCAAGGCGAGCTTCCTGAATGATGTTGTGGTCGATGAGAAGCGACGTGTCGCTTATATCTCCGATAGCGGAACCCGCAGCGCGCCGGACAATCGGGTCGGGCTTATTGTGGTCGATTTCGCCACCGCGACGGCCCGGCGCGTACTCGACGGCGCCCGGAGCCTGCAAATTGAGCCAGGCGTCAAGGTGGTGGCGCACGGAGCGGAAGTCTGGCCGGGGAAACCGCTGCAGATCGGCATCAACGGTATTGCTCTGTCCCCGAATGCAGACACGTTGTACTGGACGGTGACCACGGGAACACACGCGCATGCGTTGCCTACTGCCATCCTGCGAGAAGCGAGCGCGACCCACGCACAGATTGCCGATCGGATAGAGGATCTGGGGTCGGTAGGAGGTAACACCGACGGCCTTGTCACGGATAGCGCTGGCAATCTCTACATCACGGATGTCACCCATAACGGCATCGTCAAATATGACCCCAAAACCAGGTCGATGACATTGGTGGCCTCCAGTACGCAGGTTCACTGGCCCGATACGCCAGCCATCCGGCCCGACGGGGATCTGGTCTTTACCTCAAGCAGACTCAATGATCACTTCGCGGGAGTGATCAACGCTGGACAAGAGCGCTACGATCTGTGGCGTATGCCATTGCACCGTCAGTCTGAAAACAAGTGACTGACCGGCTTCCCGCCCTGAAGGACGGGGAGTCTTGTTTTATCGCGTGCGCTTTGCTCCACAAGCCGCTCAGGATTGACTGACCGCGTAGCGTGGCGGAATGGGCTTTCGGCAGCGGGCAGGATATCGGAGCAGAGGTGGGATTTTTGTCGGCGCAGAAATGCAACCGGGATCATATTTTTTATATTCTCAGCGGAAAATGATCTTTTCTTAAGGTTATTTTAACCTTTCATTTTATCTTATTTTAAATAAAGCATTTTCAGATAAGAAAACTTTTCAGGGCAGTGTTTTTAACTGTTTTCAGTTTATGGTAATTGTTTTCATTATCATTACCATTTCTCTATGATTTAATCCTTTTCGGCCAGGTTATCGGCGGCCATTTGTCTATCAATACTAAGGGTTAGCACATGAATTTTCGCCTGTCGTCATACTGCTCCGCCGCGCTTGTCGCCGCTTCTGTGTTCCTTGCCCCTCAGGCCCTGGCGGCCGAAAGCGCTGAAGGCATCGTGGTCTATAACGCGCAGCATGAAAATCTGGTCAAGTCGTGGGTGGATGGCTTTACCAAAGAAACCGGTATCAAAGTGACTCTGCGTAACGGCGGCGACAGCGAGCTGGGAAATCAGCTGGTGCAGGAAGGCGCGGCTTCGCCGGCTGATGTTTTCCTGACGGAAAACTCCCCGGCAATGGTCCTGGTCGACAATGCGAAATTGTTCGCACCGCTTAACGCCGACACCTTAAGCCAGGTGGCGCCGGAATTTCGTCCTGAGCATGGCCGCTGGATCGGCATCGCCGCGCGCAGTACCGTTTTTGTCTATAACCCGGAAAAGATCAGCGAATCTCAGTTGCCGCATTCTCTGATGGATCTGGCGAAACCGGAATGGAAAGGGCGCTGGGCCGCTTCGCCATCGGGCGCGGATTTCCAGGCCATTGTCAGTGCGATGCTGGCGCTGAAGGGCGAGAAAGCCACGCTGGACTGGCTCAAAGCGATGAAAACCAACTTCGTGGCCTATAAAGGCAACAGCACCGTGATGAAGGCCGTCAACGCCGGGCAAATTGATGGCGGGGTGATTTACCATTACTACCGCTTTGTCGATCAGGCCAAAACCGGCGAGAACAGCAAAAACACCAAACTGTACTACTTCAAACATCAGGATCCGGGTGCCTTTGTCAGCATCTCCGGCGGCGGCGTGCTGGCGTCCAGCAAACATCAGGAGCAGGCTCAGGCCTTCATCAAGTGGATCACCGGCAAACAGGGTCAGGATGATCTGAGAACCAATAATGCCTTTGAATATGCCGTGGGCGTTGGTGCCGCCTCTAACCCGAAACTGACGCCGCTGAAAGAGCTGGATGCGCCGAAAGTGGAACCCTCTTCACTGAACAGTAAAAAAGTTATCGAACTGATGACGCAAGCTGGCCTGCTGTGATCCCTCCGGTGAAGTGAATACCTTATGTCTGGTCTGAGTCTTACGCTCGGAAAAAAAGTACGACGCCTGCCTGAGCGCAGGCGTCCTGCATTTCCGATGGTTGCATTAGCGATACTGTTTTCATTATTGGCGCTTCTCCCGCCGGGTTTTGTGATTGCCGTGGGGATTGATACTGGATGGGAGACTATTAAAGCGCTGGTATTCCGTCCGCGCGTCGGGGAGTTACTCAGCAATACGCTGTGGCTCAGCGCCCTGACCGTCCCGGCGTGCATTGCGCTTGGGGTGACGGTCGCGTGGTTGACCGAACGCACGACCCTGGCGGGGCGACAGATCTGGTCAGCGCTGGCGGTTGCTCCGCTGGCGATTCCGGCGTTTGTCCAGAGCTATGCCTGGGTCAGCGCGGTGCCATCGATGCACGGCCTCTCCTCCGGCGTGTTCCTTTCGGTGCTTGCCTACTATCCCTTTATCTATATGCCGGTCGCGGCGGTGCTTCGCCGCCTGGATCCAACGCTGGAAGACGTTGCCGCCTCGCTGGGCACGCCGCCGTGGAAGGTTTTTTTCCGCGTGGTGTTACCGCAGCTGAAGCTGGCCATTTGTGGCGGCGCGCTGCTGGTGGCGCTGCACCTGCTGGCGGAATACGGCCTGTATGCGATGATCCGCTTCGACACCTTTACGACCGCTATCTATGACCAGTTCCAGTCCACCTTCAGCGGTCCGGCGGCCAATATGCTTGCCGGCGTGCTGGCGCTGTGCTGCCTGGCATTCCTGCTGCTGGAGAGCATCACCCGGGGGAAAGCGCGCTATGCCCGTATAGGCGCCGGGGCCGCGCGGGAGCAGAAACGCAAACACATGAACGTGATGGCGACCGTTGCTGCGCAGTCGCTGCTGTGCGCGCTGCTGCTGCTGGCGCTGGGAGTACCGCTGATGGTGCTGTGCCGCTGGCTGTGGTTGGGCGGCCTCGGGAGCTGGATGAACGCCGATCTGTGGCTCTCGCTGCATCAGACGATCATGCTGGGGGCCAGCGGGGCGCTACTGACGACCGCCTGCGGTATCCCCATCGCCTGGCTGGGGATTCGCTATCCGCATCGCCTGTTTCGCCTGCTCGAAGGGTGTAATTACATAACCAGTTCGCTGCCGGGAATCGTGACCGCGCTGGCGCTGGTCACGGTGACCATTCACTACGCCCGCCCTATTTACCAGACCGAAGTGACGCTGTTTCTGGCCTATCTGCTGATGTTTATGCCCCGCGCGCTGATCAATCTTCGCGCCGGGATCGCCCAGGCACCAGTGGAGCTGGAAAATGTCGCGCGGAGTCTGGGAAGAAGCCCGGGGCGGGCGCTATGGAGCATCACACTGCGTCTCGCCGCGCCGGGTGCGACGGCCGGGGCCGCTCTGGTCTTTCTCGGCGTCAGCAACGAACTGACGGCGACGCTGCTGCTTTCACCGCTGGGAACCCGCACGCTGGCCACCGGCTTTTGGGCATTAACCAGCGAGATAGATTATGTCGCTGCGGCGCCTTACGCGATGCTGATGATCGCGATTTCTCTACCGTTGACCGGTGTGCTTTATCACCAGTCGAAAAAAATTGCGGGTTTGTAAATGCTGGAATTAACCTCAATCTCAAAATCATTTGCCGATGTTCAGGTGCTGGATAACCTTTTTCTGTCGGTAGCCCCCGGCAGCCGCACGGCCATCGTCGGGCCGTCCGGCTCGGGAAAAACAACGCTGCTGCGTATTCTCGCCGGGTTTGAAACGCCGGATGCCGGACGCATCGTGATGCAGGGCAGAACGCTGTTTGATGAGGGGACTTTTATTCCCGCCCATCAGCGCGGCATCGGTTTCGTCCCGCAGGAAGGGGCCTTGTTCCCGCACCTTAATGTCGCCGACAATATTGCCTGGGGTCTGGATGGCTCCCGGCAGGAGAAGCGCCGTCGGGTTGCGGCATTGATGGAGATGGTGTCGCTGGATGGCCAGCTGGCCACGCACTGGCCGCATGAAATTTCCGGCGGCCAGCAGCAGCGCGTGGCCCTCGCCCGGGCGCTGGCGCAGCGGCCATCGCTGATGCTGCTGGATGAACCCTTTTCCGCCCTCGATACCGGGCTTCGCGCCACCACGCGAAAGGCGACGGCGGACCTGCTTGCCCAGGCTGGCGTCGCCTCGATTCTGGTGACCCACGATCAGAATGAAGCGCTGTCGTTTGCCAGCCAGGTCGCGGTGATGCGTCAGGGGCGCTTTACCCAGGTGGGCACCCCGTTTGAGGTCTATTCGCGGCCCGCCGATGAAGCCACGGCGCTGTTTCTGGGCGATGCGCTGGTGCTGCCCGCTGAGCTTCAAGGCGGTCGGGCGCAGTGCGCGATTGGCGCGCTGCTGACCGATAATGACGATGCTACGGGGCTGGGGCGGGTTATGCTGCGCCCGGAACAGCTGATGATTACGCCGTGCCAGAATGAGGAGAGTGCCGTCACCATCCTCGACGTCGATTTTTCCGGCCATCTGTCGACCTTAACGCTGGCGATCGCGCAGCAGACGTTGACCCTGAAAACCGTCAGCCGGGCTGACTGGATGCCGGGACGGCGGGTGCATATTGCGGTCAGCGGTAAAGGGCGGGTGTTTATTCCTTAATACACGGAAATCGCGCCAGGAGGTGCAGACGCGACGGCGGTATTCTGGCGGCGAAAAAAAGCCAGCCAATGGCTGGCTGGCAAAGTTTCGGATACAACTCCATATTATGGTTGGTGTTTCGGGGGATCCTGGACACCTGTCTGGACACGGCGCTATACGCTGCAATACCCAGAAAGCTGGCCAGCTATCGTCGCCTCGTGCGGCTATTCTCCGGCCAGCAGCTTTTTGCAGCTGTAGATAAACGCACTGGAACGCCGCGTTAACCCTTCAATTTCCCGCGGTTTCAAACCGTTACGCAGATACGTCAGAATGCATTGCCGATCGGCCTCGACATGGGATCGGCAGTGATATTTCGCAGCTTCTTTCTCTACTTTTTGCTGCGCCAGCAGGGCGGCAATCTCCTGTTGCTTGTCCCGGGCTAGCGGCATCAGCTCGCTGTCATCGGATCGCGCTATTTCGTTCCAGAGCGCCAGGGCGCGGCGCAACAATCCCCGCTCCTGCAGGTTTTGCGCCTGAATCTGTTTCTCTTGCAGTGTCGTTACCATGATATTGGCGCGGCCTGTTGCTGTGAATTAATTTGTCATACAAATATGGCGATGATTGATTCAGAAAGGAAATGAATAATTTTTATCTTAATTATGAATGAATGGCATAATTTTGTATCTTTTTGATTTAAATGAATTTTATTTGATGAGCAGGAGAGGGGGCAGACCCGGCGTCTGAGATCCGGCTGTGCACTGTCATCAGACCCCGGAGAGGCAAAAAAATTACAAATCAATCAGTAAGTTGGCCGAGTGGCTGCGGGAGCAGCACAGGGCTATCTGCTGCACGGCAGCAGATTTCTCGGCCTCGGATTGAACCGTATCACGATGATCGGCCTGACCGGCCATCAGCGGGGTCAGACAGGCGCCGCACATCCCCATTTCGCAGGAGAGCGGCACGGCGACGCCATTTTCCTGAAGCACCTGGGCAATGGTTTTATCGCCCGGGACCGGCCACGTTTCGCCCGACGATGCCAGGGTGACGGTAAACGTATCCTGATGTTCGCTCGCGGCGGTCTTCAGCGGCTGGAAGGCTTCGCTGTGAACCTGCGCCTCGGGCCAGTTTTTCTCCGCCGCGATCCGCCGGGCGGTAGCCATAAAACCCGACGGGCCGCAGAGATACAGATGGTGCCCGGCGTGCGTATCGCCCAGCGTATCTGCTAACGATGTGCGCGGACTTTGCCCTTCATCTGAACAATGGACCACCCAGCTGCTATGACTGAAAGTTTTTGCCATTTCGCCGACAAAGGCCGCATTTTTCCGCCGTTTAACGTAATAATGCAGCTCAAATGGCGTGCCTGCCGCCGCGAGATGCAGCGCCATGGTATACAGCGGCGTGATGCCAATGCCGGCGGCCAGCAGCGTGACTCGTCGCGCAGGCTGCAGCGTAAACAGATTGCGCGGCGGGGAGATAAGCAGCGTCTGACCCGGACGCAGCGTCTCATGGATATAGCGTGACCCGCCGCGGGAAGCGCTCTCCCGGCTAACGCAGATCAGATAAGCACCGGCGCCCGCTTCGCCGTGGGGACCGGTCAGCGAATACTGGCGAATGATCCCGCAGGGCAGATGAACGTCAATATGCGCCCCCGGCAGCCAGCCGGGAAGCGGTTTGCCGTCCTGGGCTAACAATCTGATGGCGAGACTTCTGTCCCCCTCGCGCCACAGGCCATCGACAACCACCTTCAGTACGTCACTCATCACTCTTCTCCCTTTACACCAGGAAAAACTCACCAAAGCCCATTTTCTTCAGGCTACGACGATAGGCGATTGAACTGCGATCGGCGGGAATATGCGCCTCCAGCGTTAAGTCCAGCGGCAACCGCTCCGGACGCTGGGTCTCCACCATCAGACGGTCCTCTTCGAACACGCGCAGGTTGAAGGCATGCACCTCTTCGACCGGCACATGCAGGTCAAAATTGCGCGCAATGGGGGCAAACATTCGGGTTACCCGCGATGAGACCGGTGAGGCGGCATTCATGATAACCAGCCGGGCCTCGCCGGGGAAATGGATGGTCAGGGTCGCCGTAAAGGGCAGGTGCAACTCAAAATGGCGCAGCCACTGGAAGCCGTCCGGCGCGCGAAATTGAGAACTGGCCGGGTAATTGCCGACCGAACTCCAGTAATCGGCGGTGAAGCCAAAGGGGGTCTCCTGCGGGATATAGTCGGGAACCAGCTGATTATCGGGATCTGCAAAGGTGTCGGTATGGATCCAGGCGAAGTGGGCAACATCGAGAAACCCCTCGACCTGGCGACCGGCAAAGCCGTTGACCTCAAAGGCCGGGCAGTTGATCTGCTGAAAGCCTTCATCGTCCCAGTGAGGAAGGGTGGGCAGCGGCGGCGGGTTTTCCGCATCGAAAGCCAGGCAGGTCCAGATCAGCCCGTAGCGCTCTTCGACCGCGTAGCAGGTGAGGTTAAGCTTCGCCGGCACCGGTCGATCGGGGCTGGAGGGAATGCGGTTGCAGCGGCCATCTTCCCCGAAGCGCAGGCCGTGATAGGGGCAAACGATCCCTTCTTCATCATGGAAGCCCAGCGTCAGCGGCACGCCGCGGTGCGGGCAGACGTCGCGCGCGACCACGACCTGGCCCTTAATGCGATAGATAACCAGCGGTTCATCCAGCAGCACCGCTTTCACCGGCGCGGCGCCAATATCTTCGGCGCGGGCGACCGGATGCCAGCAGCGGGCCAGGCGTAGCCAGTCTTCAGGATCGAAAGTGCAATGGGCGGGGGGCGTTGGCGCGGCTCTGGTCATGATTTTCCTTCCTGCTCACAAAATTCATTTGTTTAATTGTTGTGAGTTTATTGTTGTCATATTAGGGTGTTGACATCCATAAGCATTAATTCACTCACCCGTTGCAAAAAAGAGGACAGGGTCGGCATGAGTCCGTTTTCGCGTTTTGCGCTCTATTTCGCCGAAGTCGCCCGCAGCGGCAGCCTGCGTCGGGCCGCTGAAAAGCTGCATATTTCGGCTTCGGCGATCAATCGCCAGATCCTGCAGGCCGAAGAGGAACTGGGGACGCCGCTGTTCGAACGGCTGCCGGAAGGGTTACGGATGACGACCGCCGGCGAGCTGCTGTATGACAATCTGCTGCGCTGGCAAAAAGAGTTTCGCCTGACCCGGCAAAAGTTTGACGAGCTGCAGGGGCTTAAGCGTGGAACGGTCAGCGTCGGAATGGTGCAGGCGTTGGCGGAGGGCAGTTTTGCCGCGGCGCTGGCCGATATCATCAGCACCTGGGACTGGCTGGAGCTGGTTTTACAGGTGGCCGACAGCCATACGGTCAGTGAAAAAGTCCGCCAGGCCGATCTTGATTTCGGCCTGATTCTTGACCCGGAAGGCCAGGCGGGACTGAGCGTGCTGGCGTTTGTTGAGCTGGAAATGGGCATCGTCATGCGCCCGGATAACCCCCTGGCGAATGCGCCCGCGCTCTCCCTGGGGGAGCTCAGCCAGCAGCGCCATATCGTCCCCGGCGCGCCGTTGATGATTCACGAACGCGTTGGCATGCTCTATCGCCATTATGACTTTAGCCCGGCCAACAGCATCCGCTGTAACGATATCCGGCTGATTAAATCGCTGGCGTTGAAAGGCAGCGGCGTGACCGTTCTGAGCCTGCTGGATGTGCTGGATGAGGTGAAAAGTGGTCAACTGGCGTTTATTCCGCTGCGCAATAAGCTGCTGCGGCCGCTGACGCTGGCGCTGTGTACGGCGCCATCGCGCCAGCTGTCTCGCCCGGCGCAAATGGCGATTCAAAAATTGACGGCGGTAATGGAGGAGATGCAAACCGTCGGCGGAGGTTAACCCAGCGGGCCGCCCTGGATGGTTTCGCACAGGCCATTGATAATCCGCTCCCCGGTCTCCTCTTTGAGCTCCTGATACCACGCCTGGGTCAGGGCCATATCTTTCCCGTGCGTGATATCGCAGCGCTTGCGCGCCTTCAGTATCAGGTCGCGCACGCGCGCGCAGCGCAGCGCTTCGTACTGGCGCAGCGCGGAAACAATCTCGCGATTTTCCCGGAAGATATCGCCAAGCACCACCGCATCCTCCATCGCCGCGCAGCCGCCCTGACCAATGTCCGGGGTCGTGCTGTGTCCGGCGTCGCCGAGCAGCGCAACCTTGCCGCGAACCAGGGTATCGAAGGGCTCAATGTCATGGATTTCCACGCGATTGGTTGTCTGCGGATCGAGAGCGGCAATCAGTTTTTGTACCGCTGGCGCCCAGCCGCTGAAGTAGCGGCGGAGATCGTCGCGCAGGGTGTGCCGGTCTTCGGCCAGACCGGCGGGCAGCGGAACATCAAAGAAGAAATAGAAACGTCCCTGCGCCACCGGCATCAGCGAGACGCGCTTGCCTTCGCCGACGAAGGTGGTCCATTGATCCGCTGGCGCAATGCTCTCATCGATATCCACCAGTCCGTTCCAGTTGACATAACCGGCATAGCGGCGTTCGGGCTTATGGCCAAGTACGTAGGGGCGCAGCGCCGAGCGGCTGCCGTCGGCGGCGATCAGAAAATCACCGTGGGCCGTGGTCCCGTCGCTAAACCAGACGGTGACGCCGTCGGCATTTTCCTGCGCACGGGTTACCCGTTTACCAAACTGCACCGCCTCGCGCCCCCAAAAATTGAGCATCTCTCTTTGCAGTTCGCTGCGTGACACCGGGCAGGGGCGGCCGCCGGTGCGTTCAACCAGCGGAGCAAGGCTAAAGCGGGTCAGGGTTTCTCCGCCCTGGTACTCTTTATAGGCTAAAAAGTGCATCGGGCCGCCGTAGGTTTCGATGATCTCGCCCATGCCGAGATTTTTCATGCACTTCACGCCATTTGGCCAGATGGAGATCGCCGCGCCGACCGGTTTAATCTCTTTCACCGCCTCAAACACTTCACAGGTGATTCCCGCCTTCTTCAAGGCCACCGCCGCGCTCAGGCCGCCGATACCGGCGCCAATCACTAATGCTTTCATGCTGTTCTCCTTACATTACGTCGTAAAGGAGGCGAGCAATTTACGTACCAGCTTGCGCAAAGCACCAAAATCGGCGTTGCGGCGACAAGAGGGCGACGTTTCGCACCCATCTGGTGCGTCAGAGGGTGGCAACCGTCAGTTTATGAACTAAAAATTTCTTAAGGGTGATGATGGAACCGAATGTTTCATCAGCGGTGGACGGCAGAGGAGCGGGGAAGCAGCAACGATATGAGGTGGCTATCATTAATAAACAATCGGTTATTGAACTTAGCGCGCCCCACGGCGCGACTCTGGCCTGTTTTGTGCTTTGTGCTTTGTGCAGACAACGTTGATGTGAAACGGGGGAAATGATGATGTCGCAAAACAAAAACAACCGTCAGTTTGCGGCCCGGCAGCGTGGGGCGGCGGCCGGGAGGGACGATGATTCCGCTCAGCCACTTTAATCAACTGCCTCGCGACGAGGCCGCGCGTCTGCTGGAACCGTGCGTGGCGATTGACGACTGGGTGACGGCGCTGGTGCAGGCCCGGCCCTACCCGAACCTTGCGGCGCTGCACGCCGTTGCGCAGCAAACCTCGCTGACATGGGGCGAGCCGGAGCTGGATCTGGCGCTGAGCGCACACCCGCGAATTGGCGAAAAACCCGCAGCCCGGCACGGTCATGCCGCGCTGTCGCGGCAGGAGCAGGCGGCGGTCAACGATCGGGACGCTTCGCTCATCCAGGCGTTAACGGAGGGCAACGCTCGCTACGAGGCGCGCTTTGGCCGGGTGTTTCTGATTCGCGCCAAAGGCCGCAGCGGGGAGGAGATACTGCAGGCGCTGACGCAACGGCTGAACCACAACCCGGCGCAAGAGGTTGCGTCGGCGCTGGCGCAGCTCCGTGAAATTACCTTATTACGACTAACGGGAGTCATTGGCGAATGAATACGTTAAGTACCCATATTCTGGATATTTCCAGCGGCAAGCCTGCGCAGGGGGTGGCGGTCAACCTGCTGCGGGGAGGGCAATCCATCGACAGCGGCATCACCGATGAAAATGGGCGCATCGCGTCGCTGGCGCCGGGCAAACTGGCCGCCGGCCGCTATCGGCTGGTGGCGGAGACGGGCGACTGGTTCACCCGCGGTGGCCTCGAGACGCTGTATCTGTGCGCGCAGATTGATTTTGTGATTGCCGAGGAGGCGGATGAGCATTTCCATCTGCCGTTCCTGATTGCCCCGGGCGGCTGGTCAACCTATCGGGGAAGCTGAGCGCGCCGACGCCCGGCAGCGGGCCGGGCTTACTCACTGCGCCTGTGCCTGCCAGACGCATTCGCCGTTGACCCAGGTCTGGTGAATATTGCGTTCGTCACCCAGCGTCATCAGAACAAACAGCTGTTCGTAAATATCCTGACAGCGGGAGAGGCGCAGGCGCTGCAACGGCGTCACTGCTGGGGTGATGGCGACAAAGTCGGCCTCTTTTCCCGGCTGGAAGTTGCCAATGTTGTCATCAATACACAGCGCGCGGGCGCCCCCCAGCGTGGCATGGTAAAAAGCTTCGCTGGCGCGCAGACGATAGCTTTGCAGCTGCGCCACTTTATAGGCTTCACCCAGAGTGCGTAGCATGCTGAAGGTCGTTCCCGCGCCGACGTCGCTGCCGATGCCGATGCGCACTTTCCGTTGCCAGCTGGTGGGCAGGCGGAACAGACCGCTGCCGAGAAACAGGTTTGAGGTCGGGCAGAAGGCGATCGCCGAGCCGGTCTCGTGCAGACATTGCCACTCAGCGTCGGCGAGGTGGATGCCGTGAGCAAATACGCTGCGTTCGCCGGTCAAGCGATAGTGGTGATACACATCAAGATAGTGCTCATGCTCCGGCCACAGGCTTTTCACCCACGCTATCTCATTGAGGTTTTCGCTCAGGTGGGTATGCAGCCAGGTATCCGGGAACTCTTCCCGCAGGCGCTGGACCGCCGTCAGCAGCTCCGGTGTCGACGTAGCGGCAAAACGCGGCGTGATGGCGTAGCCGAGGCGACCCTGATGGTGCCAGCGCTGAATAAGCTCGCGGGTTTGCCGGTAGCTCTGCTCCGCCGTTTCGCTCAGATAGTCCGGGGCGTGGCGGTCCATCATCACTTTACCGGCGAGCAGGCGCATATTCAGCCGCAGGGCTTCGCTAAACAGCGCTTCGACGGATTCGGGATGCAGGGTACAAAACACCAGCGCGGTGGTGGTGCCGTGGCTCAGCAGCTGGTTGATAAAGAACTGCGCGATCTCCGCGGCATACGCCGCATCGCCAAACTGACTCTCCACCGGAAAGGTGTAGGTGGTCAGCCACTCCAGCAGCTGCTCGCCGAAGGCGCCAATCATCTCCGTTTGCGGATAATGTACGTGGGCATCGACAAAACCGGGGAGTAGCAGCTGTCCGCGCAGATCGAGATAGCCGGTGTGCGGATCCAGGTGCTGCTCGCCCTCCTGCCACGGCAGCAGCGCCTGAATTTTTCCCTGCTGGATAAACAGCACGCCATCATCGAGATAGCGCGCATGGCGAGCGATATCGTCGGCGCTGTCGGCGACTGCGGCGATATCGAAAAAGGCGCCACGAACGGCGGTATGGTACTCAATCATCAGGACAACCTTCTTTGTTCCAGAGAGGGGCATTAATATTGAGCAATATTAATGCCAGTTTGCCGGAGAGGATATGCCGCGGTGCATCGCCGCGGCACAGGGGAGGGATTACTCTTTCTGGGCAAGCGGTCGGGCGCTAAAACGCGATGCGGCGGGGGCGCGATCGTCGCGGGCGATCCAGCGGTAGGCCGCGCCGCTCAGGAAGACGCCGATAAACCAGCTAAAGTTCGCCACTTCATGCAGGGCCGGGATAAAGCTAATCACCAGGCCGATTGCCACCGACGGGAGCAGCGCCGCGATGGCTTTCGGGTTAAAGCCGTTGCGGTACCAGTACTGGCCCTGCGGCGAGTCATCAAACAGGTCGTCGACAGACACCTGGCCGCGCTTAATCAGGTAGAAGTCGACAATCAGAATGCCAAACAGCGGGCCGATAAAGGCGCCCAGCACATCCAGCGTATAGTGAATCAACTCCGGGGAGTTAAACAGGTTCCACGGTGTCAGCAGAATGGAACCGACCGCGGCGATCATGCCGCCGGTACGGAAGCTGATTTTCTGCGGTGAGCAGTTGGAGAAGTCGAACGCCGGTGAGACAAAGTTGGCGACAATATTGATCCCGATGGTGGCGGTAATCATCGTCAGCAGACCAATGGCTACCGCCAGATCGTTCCCCACGCGGCTGACGGTTTCAATCGGGTCGGTGATCATCCGGCCGAACAGCGACTGGGTGCCGGAGACAATCACCACGGTGACTATCGAAAACAGCAGGAAGTTAAACGGCAGACCCCAGCGATTGCCGCGACGGATTTCGCCCATGCTCTTGCCATAGCGCGAGAAGTCGCCGAAGTTCAGCAGCGGGCCGGAGAAGTAGGAGACCACCAGCGCGGTGGCGGTGATCATCTGCCAGGTCTGTTCGCCGGCGGTCAGCGATTTGCTGGCGAGAGTAAAGGAAATACCGTCGAAGCCGGTTTTGTATACAATCCAGCCCGCCAGTGCCAGCATTACCACGTAGACCGCCGGACCGGCGACATCAATAAAGCGCTTAATGGCGCTCATCCCGTGCCAGAAGACCATCGCCTGCAGCAGCCACATGGTGGCGAAACAGAGCCATCCGAGATGCGACAGACCAAGGAAGGTGGCTGCGGTTAATGTTGTCAGCGAAGGCCAGAACTTGAGCAGCACCAGCATCAGCGCGTTGGCCGCCAGATAGGTCTGAATACCGTACCAGGCGAAGGCGATAAGACCGCGGATCACCGCCGGGATATTGGCACCAAAGACGCCAAATGCCTGACGACAGATGACCGCATAGGGTACGCCCGCCATCTGGCTCGGCTTCGCCACCAGGTTGGCGCACAGCTGGACGATACAAATTCCCACCAGCAGGCAGAGAAGCACCTGCCAGCTGGCCAGCCCGAGGGTGAAGAAGCTCGCCGCCACCACGTAGCCCCCCATGCTATGGACGTCGGACATCCAGAAAGAAAAGATGTTGTACCAGCTCCAGTTCTGGTCGCGCGTCGGCGCCAGATCCTCGTTACACAGTCGTGGACTGTAGCCGACGGTGGAGTCAGCGGCCTTAACCTGATGGGTATGTTGTCTGTTTGGCATGAAACCTGCTCCTCTGAATGAAAACTCTTTTACGTTACTGGTTGAGGCTGTTGCAGGATTCAGGCCAGAATCATTAATCTTGTATACAATAAATTTATTTTATGTGTACGATTAGCTATCGAAAAGTGAAATTCGGAGTGGGTGAATGCGTAATGAAAACCGTCAGCAGGCCGCAGAAGCGCCGCATGACAAGGATGAATCCATCTATCAGGCCCTGATGACCGCCATCGTCGAACATCAGCTGCTGCCGGGCAGCAAGTTGCCGGAGGAGGCGCTGGCCGAGGTCTTCGGCGTGAGCCGGACCGGGATCCGCAAGGTGCTGCAACGACTCAATGCTGTGCAAATGGTGACCTTAACGCCCAAACGTGGTGCACATGTCGCCAGTCCGACGGTGGAAGAGGCGCGGGAGATCTTCCGCACCCGCACGCTGCTGGAGGTGGCGAACCTGCCCGATGTCATCGCCCACTGTCAGCCGCCGCACCTGGCGGCGCTGGAGGCGATTATTCGCCAGGAGCAACAGGCGCATGAAACCTGTGATGGCCCGGCGGCGATTCGCTTTTCCGCCGAATTTCATATTCAGCTGCAGGCTATTTCCGGTAATCAGGTCCTCACCGACATGGTGACGCGCCTGAGCCAACGCTCTTCCTTAGTGATAGCGGCATGGGGGGCGCCGTGGCGCCAGGGCTGTCGCTGCGACGATCATCAGCAGCTCGTCCAGCTGCTGCGCGAGAAAGCGCTGCCGCCCCTGAGCGCGGCGTTAACGCACCATTTTGAACATATCGTTGCCAGCCTCTGCTTTGAGCGGGCTGGCGAATGCCTGCCTGATTTTGCCCGGCTCTTTGCCGGCGACAAGGAGTCCTGATGACCGCTATTTGTATACAAGTGATTAATCCCAACACCAACGCCGGGATGACCGACACCATCGCAACCGCCGCCCGCATGGCGGCGGCACCGGGGACCGAGATTATGGCAGTCTCTTCACGGGAGGGCGTGCCATCGATCGAAGGCCATTTTGATGAGGCCATTGCCGCCGTCGGCGTGCTGGAGCAGATTCAGGCCGGCCGTCAGCAGGGCGTTGCGGGCCACGTGATCGCCTGTTTCGGCGATCCGGGATTGCTGGCGGCCCGCGAGCTGGCGCAGGGGCCGGTGATCGGCATTGCCGAAGCGGCGATGCATATGGCGACGCTGGTGGCCACGCGCTTCTCGATAGTGACTACGCTGCCGCGTACGCTGATTATCGCCCGCCATCTGCTGCATCAATATGGCTTTTACGACCACTGTGCCGGGCTGCACGCCATCGATCTGCCGGTGCTGGCGCTGGAGGACGGTAGCGGCGTGGCGCAGGAGCAGGTGCGCGCGCGCTGTATCCAGGCATTAAAAGAGGACGGCTGCGGCGCCATCGTGCTGGGCTGCGGCGGAATGGCGACCCTGGCCCAGGCGCTCACGCGGGAACTGCAGGTGCCGGTCATCGATGGCGTCAGCGCGGCGGTGAAGATGGTGGAGTCGCTGGTGGCGCTGGGGCTGTCGACCAGCAAACGCGGCGACTTAGCGTTCCCGGAAGGCAAAGCCCTGAGCGGTAAATTTCAGACATTCAATACATTTGCAATTTAAGGGGTGGGAGATGACGTCAGCAGCACAGAATTACCCGCGCGACCTGCGGGGATACGCCGGTCAGCCGCCGCACGCGCAATGGCCGAACCAGGCGCGGATTGCCGTGCAGTTCGTCCTCAATTATGAAGAGGGGGCGGAAAACCATGTTCTGCATGGCGACGCCGGTTCCGAGCAGTTTCTCTCCGATATTATCGGCGCCGCGAGCTACCCGGACCGGCACATGTCGATGGACTCGCTGTATGAGTACGGCAGCCGCGCCGGGTTCTGGCGCATTCATCAGGAGTTCAGCCGACGCGGGCTGCCGCTGACGGTGTTCGGCGTAGCGATGGCCCTCGCGCGCCACCCCGATATCGTCGCGGCGATCAAAGCCGCCGACTACGACGTCGTCAGCCACGGCTGGCGGTGGATCCACTATCAGCATATGGATATCGACACGGAGCGCGAGCATCTGCACAAGGCGGTGCAGGTCTTAAGCGATCTGTTCGGCAAGCCGCCAACCGGCTGGTACACCGGGCGGGACAGCCCCAACACCCGGCGGCTGGTGGTGGAACACGGCGGCTTCGATTACGACAGCGACTACTACGGCGATGATTTACCCTTCTGGACCGAAGTGCAGTGCGGCGACGGTTCGCGCAAGCCGCATCTGATAGTCCCCTATACCCTCGACGCCAACGACATGCGCTTTGCCACCGCGCAGGGCTTCAACACCGCCGAGCAGTTTTATACCTACCTCAAAGATAGCTTTGATGTGCTGTATGAAGAGGGGGAAGATGCGCCGAAGATGATGTCCATTGGCATGCACTGCCGTCTGCTGGGGCGGCCGGGGCGCTTCCGCGCCCTACAGCGTTTCCTCGATTATGTCCAGCAGCATGAGCGGGTGTGGGTCTGTACGCGCCAGCAGATAGCCGGGCACTGGCGCGAAGTTCATCCATTCCGGGGGTAGTGCGTTCCCCGCGAGCCCGGCTCAGCGCCGGGTTAGCTCATCAGACTCACCTGCGCGGCGACAATCCGCCAGCCATAGGGGAAGCGGACCCAGGTTTGCTGCTGGCGGCCAATCCGCTCGCTCCCGTCGCGGGTGAACTCGGTGCTGCATACCGCGTAATCCTCGCCGAAGGTGACTATCTCGGTGTGGCGTAATTCGCGCTGCAACCCCGCCGCCGGACGGGCGGCGCGAAAGGCGCGAATTTCGTCAATACCGTAGAGATTCTCGCCGGCCCCCAGGCGCACCGTTCGTTTATCGTGCCAGAATAGCTCATCCAGCACCGCAATGTTGTTGCTGATCAATGCCTCTTCGTAGCGATAAAAGGCGGCCGTGACCTCGGCCAGCACGCGCGGCCGGTTAATATTATCCTGATTGATCATACTGCTCTCTCCGCAGGGCGGGCCTCGGTGATGCCCGCTTGTTCGAGGGCGCGCGCGGCGCGCAGACAGGCCAGTTCATTAAACGGCGCGGCAATCAGCTGCACGCCAATGGGCTGGTTGGATGCCGTTCGCAGCGGGACCGTGACCACCGGCAGGCCGAGGAACGAAATGGGTTGGGTGAGCATGCCCATACTGGCGCGAACGGGCAGCATCTCGCCGTTGATCGTCATGGTTTGCTGGCCGATAAGGGTGGCGCTGCACGGCGTCGCCGGGGCGATGAGCACATCGGCGTGGCGCAACAGCGATGTTATCGCCTCCCGGGCATGACGGCGAAAACGCTGCGCCTGCAGATACCACGCCGAAGGAATCATCGCCCCGGCCAGCAGGCGTTCCCGCGAGTTCGGTTCAAAGCGTGCCGGTTCACGCCGCAGCGCCGGCAGATAGTGATTGCCCCCTTCGGCGGCGCTGATGATAAACGCCGCCGAACGGGCAAGCTCCGCCTCGGGGAACACATGCTCTTCGCGGGCCTCAAGGGCCTGCGCCACGCGTGCCACGGCGGCACGGGCATCGTTATCGCACCAGTCGCTGAAATAGCCGCCAAGTACCGCGCAGCGCAGACCCTCCGCCCCGCGTTCCAGCCGCTGGCGAGTAGGAGCAATGGCTGCATCCGCCTGGGCGTCATCGTCGGGGTCGTGTCCCTGTAAGGCATCGTACACCGCCGCCAGATCGTCGACGCAGCGGGCAAACGGGCCAATGTGATCGAGGCTGGCGACGAACGGATGGCTGCCCGCGCGCGACAGGCGGCCAAACGTCGGTTTCAGGCCAAAAATGCCGCATAAGGAAGCCGGGACGCGGATCGAGCCGTTGGTATCGCTGCCCAGAGCGAAGTGAACCAGCCCGGCGGCGACCGCCGCTGCCGACCCGCCGGAAGATCCGCCGGCGATGCGCTGCAGATCGTGCGGATTATGGGTGGCGCCGTAGTGGCTGTTTTCGGTGGTGAACCCGTAGGCGTAGGCGTCCATATTGACCATTCCGCTAAGCAGGCCGCCTGCCGCGCAGATCTGCCGCACCGCCCAACCGTCGTTGGCGGCAGGCGGGCGCTCGCTGAACAGCCGGGCGCCAGCGAGGGTGGTTTCCCCGGCAACGTCGAACAGATTTTTTACCGCGTAGGGGACCCCCGCCAGCGGCGGTAACGGCTGGCCGGTTCGACGCAGCGCATCAATCTGCCCGGCTTCGGCGAGCATCCGGCGTTCGGTGATCTGCGTCCAGGCATTAATCTGCGGGTTAACCTGCGCCATGTCGTCCAGGGTGCGGCGGGCAATCTCTCTGGCGCTCAGCTCGCCGTCGGCCAGCGCGCGCTGAATATCAGCAATCGTCATCTCAGTCAGCGTCATGCTTTGTATACTCCGGCTATCTCCAGGCGTTCATCGAGGGGAAAGGCCATCAGCGGCTCAGCCATGGCGGCAATGCGCGCGAACTGGAGCTGAAGTTCGCTGCGCCTGGTGTCGTCCAGCTCCAGCGCCAGCAGGTGTTCCATTTGCGCCAGATAAGCGTGCCAGTCATTTACGTTATGCTTCATCTTCGTCTCCTAATAACCGGCGGCGGAGCCGTTGCTGCGCGGATCGGCCGCCCCTTCAAACAGCCCGTTGGGATGGCGGACGATGGCGCCGGCGTGACCCATCGCTTCGCTATAATCGGCCAGCACTTCCACGTCATGACCCAGCGCCCGCAGGCGGGCGATGCTCTCTGGCGTGAAGCGGCCTTCCAGCTTCAGTGAGTCTGAGGTTTGTCCCCAGGTTCGCCCCAGCAGCCAGCGCGGGCGCGAAATACTCTCCTGTAGCGGGACGCCCTGCAGGATATAGCGGGTGAAAATGGCCGCCTGAGTTTGCGGTTGGCCGTCTCCGCCCATTGAACCGTAAACCATGACCCGGCCGTCGTTGAGGCGTGCGGCGGCGGGATTGAGGGTATGAAACGGCTGTTTGCCTGGCGCCAGCGCCAGCAGATGCGCGGGGTCGAGACTGAACGAGGCGCCGCGGTTTTGCCAGACGATCCCGCTATCCGGCAGCACCACGCCGCTGCCAAATTCGTGATACAGGCTTTGAATAAAGGAGACCGCCAGCCCGCTGCTGTCCATCACCCCCATCCAGACGGTATCGCCGGGACCTTTTCCCGCCCCCCACGGAGCGGCCTGCCGATCGTCGATGTTATCGGCCATCCCCTGGAGCGCCTGCGGGTCGAGCAGACTCTGAATATCCACGTCGAGATGGCGGGGGTCGGTAATGTGGGCATCGCGCAGGCCGAAAGCCTGCTTGGTAGCCTCGACGATACGGTGCACGGTCTGCGCGTCATCGGCATCGTGCATCGCCAGCCGGTCGGTAATCCCGAGGATCGCCAGCGAGACCAGTCCCTGCGTGGGCGGTGCCAGGTTCCACAGTTCGCCGTGCTGGTGTTGAAGCTTCAGCGGCGCAGGGCGGCGGGCGCGATGCTGTTGCAGGTCGGCAAGGGTAATGGGCAGGCCACAGGCCGCCATCCCGGCAGCCAGACGCCGGGCCAGCGGGCCGCGATAAAAACTGTCGAGGCCATCATCGACCAGTTGCTGAAGCGTCGAGGCCAGCGCGGGCTGACGAAACCGACTACCGGCGACCGGCGGTTGTCCGTTGACCAGAAAGGTCTCCGCAAAACCTGGCAGGTCATGGAGTTCGGCGAGTTTTCCGGCGCTGGCACTGGACTGAGACGCGGTCACCGGCGTACCGTCCGCGGCATAGCGAATCGCATCCTCCAGCAGGCGCGCCAGCGGCAGCGCTTTTCCGGTCAGGGTCTGCGAGACCTTGAGCGCTTCATCCCAGCCGCTGACGGTCCCGGCGACGGTCAGCGCCGCCTGCGGCCCGCGGTGCGGAATTTGCGCCAGCCCGGCGTAGGCTTCTGGCGTGGCCAGCGAACCTGCCGCGCCGCTGGCATCAATGGCTATCGGTTCGCCCTCTGGCGGCACGATAAGCCAGAAGCCATCGCCGCCCAGGCCGTTCATATGTGGGTAAACCACCGCAATGGTGGCCGCCGCGGCGACCATGGCTTCTATCGCGCTGCCGCCTTCGCGCAGCACGGCAACCGCACTTTGGCTGGCCAGATGGTGCGGGGCGACCGCCATCCCGTGGGCGGATACATTACTCTGCATGGGTTGTCCTCATGATCCAAACGTAATCTCAGCGCTGCAAAAGCTGTTCCACTTTGAGCGTAAAGTTTCATTCGTCGGGGGAGATGGCGCTTTTTTCTTAAACTGGCATGCATTATGAAAGGGCTCACATCATGTATAGTTTGATGAAACAAAAGTTACAGAGGCTGTATGGAACAACTGGATGAACGCTTGAAAGGGCAATATGCCTCATTGTCGCCTCAGGAACAGCGGGTGGCGGATTTTATTTTCGATCACTTCGATGACCTGATTAGCTATAACAGCGCCGAGCTGGCGCAGCTGAGCGGGGTGTCAAAAGCCACGGTGAGCCGTCTGTTTAAGCGGCTGGGCTACGAAAAATATAAGGATATGCGCGATGAGTTGCGCACCTTACGCCAGAGCGGAATGCCGCTGACCGATCATCGCGATGCGGTGCAGGGTAACACCCTGCTGGCGCGGCACTATAAACAGGAGATGGCGAACCTGACGCAGTGGGTCAATGCGCTTGACGCGCAGCAGTTTGCCGAGGCGATCAGCGGGATGGTCAACGCCCGGCGCATTGCGATCATCGGCATGCGCAACTCCTGGCCGGTGGCGCTGCATCTGCGCCAGCAGCTGCTACAGGCGCGCGGGCAGGTACAGGTTCTGCCGCAGCCGGGGCAGAGCTTAAGCGAGGAGCTGGTGGATCTGACGGCGGACGATCTGGTGGTGGTCATGGCCTTTCGCCGCCGTCCGCGCATCATCCGCCCGCTGCTGCAGCAGCTCCAGCAGCGCGCTATTCCGGTAGTGCTGATCTGCGAACCGCAGGCATACAGCCTGTTTCCGCTGTCCCGCTGGCAGCTGTGCGCCCCTCTGGATAGCGTTTCGGCCTACGACAGCTACAGCTCGGTAAACAGCTTGATCAACCTGCTGGCGAATGCGTTTTTGCACGAAATTCTCGATAAAGGCCGCCCGCGCATCCACGATATCGCCACCCTCTATCAGCAGCTGGACGAGCTTGAGCAACGATAATGGGGCCTCAGGTTGGTGCTTTGCTCTGTTTTGGTGCGATAAAGTAGTGGGGAAATGAGCGCCGTTTTCCCACTATTCTCCGCTATATCCTGTTTCCCCTCTCTTTTCTTGCACTTTTCTTGATGGCCCCCGCATTTTTTGTATCTGGCACATTAGTTGCAGAAGTTTATTTAAAGAATCTTTTGTTTCATACTAACGTAACGGGTAAACATCATGAAAAAACTGCTGATCGCTCTGGCCGGAGCCGCTTGTCTGTTCACGCAAATCACAGCGGCAAAAGCCGACCAGTTGCAGGATATCGAAAAGCGCGGCGTGATTCGCATCGCGGTGCCGCAGGATTTTCCGCCGTTCGGTTCAGTGGGAACCGATCTTCAGCCGCAGGGTTATGACATCGATATGGCGCGTTATCTTGCCAGTCAGATGAAGCTCAAACTGCAGCTGGTGCCGGTGACCAGCGCCAACCGGGTGCCTTATCTGCAAACCGATAAAGTTGACCTGGTTATCTCCAGCCTCGGCAAGAACGCCGAGCGCGAGAAGGTGATTGATTTCAGCCGCGCCTATGCGCCGTTCTTCCTCGGCGTGTTTGGCCCGAAAGGGGCGGAGGTCAAAGAGGCGGCGGCGCTGAGCGGCAAAACCATCGGCGTGACCCGCGGTGCGGTGGAAGATATGGTGCTGACCGGTATCGCGCCGAAAGAGGCGCAGATTAAACGCTACGAAGACAACAACACCACGCTGTCGGCGTATCTCTCCGGCCAGGTGCAGTACGTGGCGACCGGGAACCTGGTGGTGGCGGCGATCGCCCGCCAGAATCCGGCGAAAGCGCCGGTACCGAGTTTTATGCTGAAAGATTCGCCGTGCGTGATTGGTCTGAAAAAGAATGAACCGGCGCTGAAAGCCAAAGTGGATGCGCTGATTGAGCAGGGCCTGAAAGACGGCACTCTGAACGGGCTGTCTGAGAAGTGGCTGAAAGCGCCGCTGCCCGCCGACTTTGCCGCATAAGGTCAGTGAATGACGGAACAACTTCATTTTTCTGCGCTCTGGCCGCACTGGCCGGAGCTGCTGGCCGGGCTGTGGGTGACCATTCAGCTAACGGTCATGGCAACGGTCGGCGGTCTGGCTATCGGTATTTTCGGCGCCGCCATTCGCAGCGGGCGGCCATCGTGGTTCAGTCGGATTTGGGGCGGTTATGTGGAGCTTATTCGCAACACGCCGTTTGTGGTCCAGCTGTTTTTTATCGTCTTTGGGCTGCCTAACCTCGGGCTCAAGATGACGGCGGGCGAAGCCGCGCTGCTGGCGATGGTGGTCAATCTGGGCGCCTACAGTACCGAGATAGTCCGCGCCGGGATCCAGGTGACGCCCAAAGGCCAGTGGGAGGCCGGACGCGTGCTGGGGTTGAGCCGCACGCAGACTTTTATCCGGGTGGTGTTGCCGCCTGCGCTACAGCGGATTTACCCGGCGCTGGTCAGTCAGTGCATTATCGTGATGCTGGGATCGTCGGTGGTTTCTCAGGTCTCTTATGAAGAGCTGACCTTTGCCGCCAACCTGATCCAGTCGAGGACGTTTCTGAGCTTTGAGGTCTATCTGGTGACGACGGGGATCTACTTAGCGCTGTCGATAACAATGCGTCAGCTGCTGATGGCGGCAGGGCGGAAATGGCTGGGGGTGCAGGCATGATGGCCACCTTTACTGACTGGGACATTATTCGCAATCTGCTGCTGGCCGGACGCTGGACGGTACTGCTGTCGCTGGTGGCGTTTCTCGGCGGCGCGCTGGTGACGTTGCCGCTGCTGCTGCTGCGCCTGACCGGCGGACGCCAGGTCAAGCGCCTGATCCGCGGTTATATCGAACTGTTTCAGGGAACGCCGCTGCTGATGCAGCTGTTTCTGGCTTTCTTCGGCGTG
Source organism: Raoultella sp. T31 (assembly GCF_002806725.1). Taxonomy (NCBI): domain Bacteria; kingdom Pseudomonadati; phylum Pseudomonadota; class Gammaproteobacteria; order Enterobacterales; family Enterobacteriaceae; genus Klebsiella; species Raoultella sp. T31. The sequence goes on along the minus strand of NZ_PIBO01000023.1, from coordinate 6,846 downwards.
GCGCTGTTCGGCATCGATGTTTCGCCGTGGACCGCAGCGTCGATGGCGCTGACCTTCTACACCAGCGCCTTTTTACTCGATATCTGGTTCGGCAGCATCCGCGCGTTGCCGAAAGGGCAGTGGGAAGCATCGCGCTGTCTGGGGCTGAATTTCGCCCAGACGCTGTTTCGCGTCATTGCGCCGCAGGCGCTGCGTATCGCCATTGCGCCCACCGTGGGGTTCGCGGTGCAGGTGGTGAAAGGCACCGCGCTGGCGTCGATTATCGGCTTCGTCGAGCTGACCAAAGCCGGCACGATGCTGACCAACGTCACCTATCAGCCGTTTAAAGTCTTTGCGCTGGTGGCGCTGGGCTACTTCATTCTGTGTTACCCGCTGTCCCGCTACAGCCGCTATCTGGAGAATAAATTCAATGCCTCTCATCACCATTAATCAGATGCAGAAGTACTACGGCGACAACCACGTGCTGAAAGGTGTCGATCTGGACATCGAGATGGGCGAGGTGATTTCGATTATTGGCCGTAGCGGCTCGGGGAAAAGCACGCTGCTGCGCTGCATCAACGGGCTGGAAGGTTATCAGGACGGCAGCATCAAACTGGGGGGCATGACCATCACCGACCGCGATTCGCAGGCTCGCGAGATCAGCCGTTCCGTCGGGATGGTGTTCCAGAATTTTAACCTGTTTCCGCACATGACCGCGCTGGAGAACGTGATGCTGGCGCCGCGACGGGTGCTGAAAAAAAGCGCCGCCGAATGTCGCGAGCTGGCGCAGCGGATGCTGGAGAAGGTCGGCCTTGGCGATCGGCTGGACTATTATCCCTCCAGCCTCTCCGGCGGCCAGCAGCAGCGGGTGGCGATTGCCCGCGCGCTGGCGATGTCGCCAAAAGTGTTACTGTGTGACGAGATTACCTCGGCGCTGGATCCTGAACTGGTGGGCGAAGTGCTCAAGGTGCTTGAGCAACTGGCCGCCGAGGGCATGACGCTGATTCTCGTCACCCATGAAATGAATTTTGCCCGTGAAGTGGGCGATCGGGTGGTGTTTATGCATCAGGGACGGGTCTGGGAACAGGGCGACAGTAAAACGCTGTTTGCCAACCCGCAGACCAATGAACTGAAGCAGTTTATCTCCTCCGTTCGCGGCCTGAATTAATCAAAGGATTCTAAAATGGATATCGCTCAATTTTCGCAACTCAACCCGCCGCCGCGCCTGCTGATGGGGCCGGGGCCGATTAACGCCGACCCGCGCGTGCTGCGCGCCATGTCGAGCCAGCTGATTGGTCAGTACGATCCGGCGATGACCCACTATATGAATGAGGTCATGGCGCTGTACCGCGGGGTGTTCCGTACCGAAAACCGCTGGACGATGCTGGTGGACGGCACCTCGCGCGCGGGAATCGAAGCGATTCTGGTGTCGGCTATTCGTCCCGGCGATAAGGTGCTGGTGCCGGTATTCGGCCGTTTCGGCCATCTGCTGTGCGAAATCGCCCGCCGCTGTCGCGCCGAGGTTCACACCATTGAGGTCCCGTGGGGCGAAGTCTTCACCCCCGACCAGGTGGAAGACGCCATCAAACGCGTGCGCCCGCGCCTGCTGCTGACGGTGCAGGGCGATACCTCGACCACTATGCTTCAGCCGCTGGCGGAGCTGGGCGATATCTGCCGTCGTCACGAGGTGCTGTTTTACACCGACGCGACCGCCTCGCTGGGCGGTAACCCCCTGGAGACCGATGCCTGGGGGCTGGATGCGGTATCGGCGGGGATGCAGAAATGCCTCGGCGGCCCGTCTGGCACCTCGCCGATTACCCTCAGCGCGCGCATGGAGGCGGTGATTCGCCGCCGCAAATGCGTGGAGGAGGGGATCCGTACCGACGCCCATCTTGATGGCGTGGATGAGATGGTTTACTCCAACTACTTCGACCTCGGTATGGTGATGGACTACTGGGGGCCGGAACGCCTGAATCACCACACCGAAGCCACATCGGCGCTGTTCGGCGCCCGCGAATGCGCGCGCCTGATTCTGCAGGAGGGACTGGATCAGGGGATTGCCCGGCACAAGCTGCATGGCGATGCGCTGCTCAAGGGTATTCAGGCGATGGGGCTGGAGACCTTCGGCGACCTGAAACATAAGATGAACAACGTGCTCGGCGTCGTGATTCCGCAGGGTGTCAACGGTGACCAGGTCCGCAAGCTGATGCTGGAGGATTTTGGTATTGAGATTGGCACCTCCTTTGGCCCGCTGCACGGCAAAGTGTGGCGCATCGGCACTATGGGTTACAACGCGCGGAAAGATTGTGTGCTGACCACGCTCAGCGCTCTGGAGTCGGTACTGAATTACCTGAAATTCTCTACCACCCAGGGGGCGGCGATGCAGGCGGCGTGGGATCACTATGACAGCGAGAGTGCGCGATGAATCAATCAGCACGCCAGCAGGCGGAGATGATGGCGGCCGCGGAGCGGGTGATGGCCCGCGCCGATGTGCTGGCTGCGATCAGCGAAACGGCCGAAGGGCTGACCCGGGTGTATCTCTCGCCGCAGCATTTGCAGGCCAATCAGCAGGTGGCGCGCTGGATGACGCAGGCGGGCATGACCGTCTGGCAGGATAGTGTCGGCAACATTTGCGGGCGTTATGAAGGCGAACAGGAGGGGGCACCGGCCATTCTGCTGGGGTCTCATCTGGATACGGTACGCAATGCCGGGCGCTATGACGGCATGCTGGGGGTGCTCACGGCGATTGATGTGGTGGAAAGCCTGCATCAGCAGGGGCGTCGTCTGGCGAAAGCGATAGAGATCGTCGGTTTCTGCGATGAGGAGGGGACCCGTTTCGGGATTACGTTGCTGGGCAGCCGTGGCCTGACGGGAAGCTGGCCAGAGAGCTGGCTGACGCAGACCGATGCGCAAGGGATAAGCGTAGCGCAGGCGATGGTGCAGGCCGGGCTTGACCCTGCGGGAGTCAGCCTGGCGGCGCGCCCGACAGCGGATATCGCCGGCTATCTGGAGCTGCACATCGAGCAGGGTCCGCGTCTTGAACAAGCGGAGCTGGCGCTCGGGGTGGTGGAGGCGATCAACGGTGCCCGCCGCCTGAACTGCCGTTTTACCGGCGAAGCGGGCCATGCCGGAACGGTGCCGATGAGCCAGCGTCGGGATGCGCTGGCCGCCGCCGCCGAATGGATGGTGCTCATTGAGGCGACTACCCGGCAGCACGGGGGTGACCTGGTGGCTACGGTGGGGACGCTGCGCTGCGCCCCGGACGCGGTTAACGTCATTCCCGGCGAGGTGGCGCTGACTCTGGATATTCGCGGCCCGCAGGATGGTCCGCTTGATGCGCTGCTCACCACGCTGCTGGACGCCGCGCAGACGATAGCCGCCCGTCGCCATCTGCACTTTGCCGCCGAAACGTTCTATCACATCGCCGCAACCGCCTGCGATCGGCGGTTGCAGACGGTGTTGACGCAAGCCGTCAACGAGGTTCAGGGGCGCTCGCTGTCCCTGCCGAGCGGCGCCGGGCATGATGCGATCGCCATCGCCGAACGTTGGCCGGTAGGCATGCTGTTTGTGCGCTGCAAAGGCGGCGTCAGCCACCATCCCGCCGAATCCGTTACCGTCGACGATGTGGCATTGGCTATTGCGGCATTTCGCCGCGCGACGCAGGCGCTGGCCGAAAAAGCTTAAGTCGTCCCGACCGGCGTATGTGCGGTATCCTCCGCGCATGCGCCGCGCTGAAGGCCGGCGAGCGGCGGCAGCGAAGGGGGATTCTTACCCGAAAATAGCACGAAATGCTAAATGTGCGGATGATGAACTCTATACCATCCGCGGCACTGACCCCGTCGCCATGGATTGGTAGTCAGTTGGAATAATTCCGCGGGGTCAGTCTGCTCTTCTTGTCAAGCATCGATGATACCCTTAACCCTCAGATAATTATCATTTTTACTCGCTGAAAATTCCCTGGTCGTTATGCTACCTTGTGAAAAGATTTGCTGCAGACGAGAGACGTGCCGATGCTGAATTCAGAAAAGAATATTAATATAAATGCGCAGTCCTCCCGTTCCTGGATGAACCTTTTCCCCGCATTGCTGGTGATTATCGCCGTTTCCACATTGTGCGTAGTGATTTCAAAACCCTTAGCTTCATGGGACCTCATCTTCACCAACGCCGGGCTGTATATTGATCTGTTAGCCCTATTGTTCCTGGTGTTTATGCTATGGATTTCGGCAAAGGTCAGAATGAGCCATGTCGCGGTGAACTGGGTGCGCAACGGACTGCTGCTCTGGATAGCCGGCGGCACCTTTGATTTCATGGACGAAATATTTGTCCAGCCGAAATGGATGGGCTATTACTGCGAAGATCTGCTCCGCCTCTCCGGCATGCTGATGACGACCATCGGCATCTACAAAATTATCGAGCGTATTAACGTGCTGTATGTCGACGCGCGTTCTCAATCGTTAAAAGACGAGCTGACCCAACTGCCTAACCGGCGCTTTTTCATTGATACCATCCGGGAAAAACAGGGCCACCAGCTGGCGCTGATGATTCTGGATATCGATTTTTTCAAGAAGATCAATGATACCTACGGCCATCTGGTGGGCGATGAGGTGCTATTCGCCTTGGGTAAACAGCTGGCAAAATTAACCAGCGATAAAATTCTGCCGGCCCGGATTGGTGGCGAAGAGTTCGCCATTATTGTTGACGGGATGTCGGCCGAAGAGGTGCGCGAGCTGGCGCAGTCGATTCTGGAGAATGTCCGCTCGATTCTGATTAATCACGATTATCCGCTGTCGGTAAGCATTGGCGTCGGCATGCGTGAAAAAGATGAGCCGCAGGATGTGTTTATTAAGAAGGTGGATGAGGCGCTCTACCAGGCTAAACATAACGGCCGCGGACGCGTGGAGTGGGCTGCATCCTGAGGCCGCTATCCCTGCTGCACGCTGCGGCAGTGGCGGCGATATTCGGAAGGCGAGCGTTCGGTGTAGCGTTTAAACACCCGGCAAAAATAGTTGCTGTCGACAAAACCGCAGTTGTGGGCAATCTCTTTGACTTTTAAATCGTAGCCCCGCAGCAGTTTTTTGGCCTGCTCCAGCCGCACGCGGGTCAGGTATTCGTTAAAGCCGACGGAACCTGATTTCTGAAAAATGTGCGACAGGTAGTTTGGCGTGATATGAAAACGTTTCGCCACCGATTCGCGGGTTAATGGCTGGCTGAGATTCTCCTCCAGATAATCCTGTACCGCCATAAACAGATCGCGGCTGCGGCTGACCCGCATCTCCAGTCCGACCAGCTGTTCAAGGCAGTGACTCAGCAGCGCTGACACCACAAGCCGGGCGGTGGCCGGGTCTGGCTGCAGACATATTTCGTTCAGCGCCAGCAGCAGATAAGAGCCTACGCGCGGCCCCAGGCGGGCGACGCTTTGCTTCTCCGTTCGCAGCTGTTTGCCGTCCCAGCGCTGGATGCAAAACCCCAGTTTTTGCCTGCCGAATAAGATACTTAAGGTCGATGCCGGACCGGTCCACTGCGGACAGGTCCATTTTCCCGCCGGTACATAAAGCACCTGCGATGTTACCAGCCGCATATCGGACAAGGGTAAGCCGTTCTCCCGCAGCTCCCCCTCCAGCACAATTTCCAGACGTGGAAATGCGACCTGATAGGCCAGTTCCGGGAGCGAAATATCCGGTTCCGGGAACCTGACCCACAGCCTGTCTTTCTGATTGATCAGACGATTTAAAATATCCGGCAGATCTTCAATCATCCTTCACCCCGAGAGCGAACTATTATCCCGTTGAATATAATCTATTTCATACCCGCAGATCTCTTTTAGATAGCCTGATTGAACGTGCAGAGCCGACCTGCGGCCGTCTGCAGCTCAGAGTTTGATGAACATCACACTTTGTCTCCCCGCGTACGGATGTCCAGTTTTTCGTAGGAATCGCCTCATGTATTTCCCCTGGCCGACGATTAGAGTTTATTTCGTGTTATCGAAAGGTTAAGGAAAAAATATGGAACATCAATCTGCTGTCTATCTGGATGCCCTTGGCGCCAACATCGCCTTATCCGATAAAATGAAACTGGAGCTGGATACGCTTGGCTACACCGTGGTGCATCATCTGGCCGACCCGGCGTGGCTGGCGGCGATGCGCGAGCTCATCGACGTGCTTGTCGAGAGCGAAGGGGACAACCTGGCCATGGAACACCATCAGGAGGCGACTGCGACGCGGATTGCCAATCTGGTGAATAAAGGGGTGATTTGGGAGAAGGTGTGGTCTCATCCGCTGGTGCTGTCGGCCTGCCGCTATATTTTTCAGGGCGACTTTAAAGTGTCCAGTCTGAATGCGCGCGAGGCGCGGGTTAACGGCGGCCACCAGCCGCTACACGCCGACTGGAAAAAACCGCGTCCCGATTTTCCCAAAGTGCATCTGGTGAATACCATTTGGGCGATCGATGATTTAAGCGCTGAGAATGGCGCTCCGCGAATTATTCCCGGCACGCATCTACGTCCGGAGCTGCCCGAAGAGGTCCTGAGCGACCCGGAACTGCCGCACCCGGAGGAGGTGGTATTTGCCGCCCCGGCGGGAAGCGTGATGATTTATAACGCACATACCTGGCACGGCGGAACCTGTAATACCACCGGCAGCAGAAGACGGGTGCTGCACGGTTTATACATCGACCGTCAGGACAATGCGCAGCAAGATCAGCGACGCTGGTTAAAGCCGGAAACAGCCAGCCGCCTGACGCCGGCGCAAAAATGGCTGCTGGATGTGGAGTAACTTCCCTGGCGCCAGAAACTTGTCGTCCCGGTATCAAGTCACCCGGCATCAATTGTCGGCCTGGTATCAAGTCACCCATATCGAGTAGCCCCGGTAA
>NZ_PIBO01000022.1:0-74699 GCF_002806725.1 Raoultella sp. T31 | reverse complement strand
GCCTGAGCGACCACCTTTAATCGGATGGCAATTACACAGAATTATTTACAGGGTCGTGAAACATCCTTTTTTCCCTTCGCGCATCGTTCCATGTGCTCGGTCAACATAGCTTATAACGCTTATCCCTGCTTCCGAGCAGAGATGCAGATACCATAATTTATGGCATGCTGAAGCAGCAGCAACGAGCAGGTCCTCCGGATTCCAACATTTGGCATCGCCCAGAAATGCGGGGTCTGATGACCCCAAAATTACAGGTTTTCCGCCCTCTGAAATCTCATAATTTCGCTCATAGTCTTTGTAAGACTGCGTGCCATTACCTTTATTTCCCGTCCATTTAACGTTCACCTGGTAGTGATGCTCTCTCTCGATCATTTTGGTCTCCGTGTGCATTAACTTATTGTTTTGGAATATTAGATTTGTCTCGCCGTAGCATTTCTGGACTCAATCTATCAAATGGTATACCATTATACCATCATTTTTTCGGAGTCGTTTATGAGCTTTAGAGCTGTTTCAACCGCAGACTTACTCGCTAATAAGTTAAGAGAAATGATTAATAACGGTAGCCTTCGTGATGGTGAAAGGCTTGTCGAAAGAGACCTTGCAAGTCATTTTGATGTAAGCCGTATTCCAATGCGGGAGGCGATCAGACAACTTGAACATGAGGGTCTGGTGGAGATTTTTAGAAATCGCGGAGCAATTGTCAGAACGTTATCTGTTGATGATCTTAATGAAATTTACCAGCTGCGTTCTCTGCTAGAGGGCGAGGCAATATTTCAGAGCGTCAATAATTTGAGTGCTGATAATCTGGCGAGAGCGGGGCTGACGCATAGTCTTCTTGCTTCATGTACCAAATTCGAACTGCAAGGGCAACTAAACCGTGAGTTTCATGATCTTCTCTATAGCGGGTGCGAAAATCATCGTCTACTGACCATGATTAATGATTCTCGCAATCAGATTGAGCGGTATGAATACCTCCAGCGAAAGCTACTCTCTGAGACACCCCTGTTTCAGGATGACCACGCCAGTATTCTTATTGCCTGCCAGCAACGAAACGCCGAACAAGCGCGAACTGAAGTTAAGCGACATATTCAGATTGCCGGAAAAATGTTGCAAGACCTGGTAAGTAGACAAATAAGTTAATCGACCAGAAGACAGGTAAGTTATCCTGAGGATGTTCGCTGCTGGCACAAAGTGGACATCAATATTCAAAAATGAAAAACGACGACTTAATGTATAGCGTTTGCTATACGCGGTGGTTATGCTATGCTTGTAAAGCAAATGCTATACAAGAGGTGTCTCATGAAATCAGATGTTCAACTTAACCTTAGAGCTAAGGAATCGCAGCGGGCGCTCATTGATGCAGCTGCGGAAATCCTTCACAAGTCACGTACAGATTTCATTCTGGAAATGGCCTGTCAGGCTGCCGAGAATGTGATCCTTGACCGCCGTGTATTTAACTTTAACGATGAGCAATATGCGGAGTTCATCGATATGCTTGATGCACCCGTTACAGATGATCTCGTTATCGAAAAACTGCTGGCAAGGAAACCTCAGTGGGACGTGTAACAGCACCAGAACCTCTGTCCACTTATCATCAGGTGGCTGAGTTCGTCAGCGGTGAGACTGTGCTCGATGACTGGTTAAAGCAGAAAGGCCTCAAAAACCAGGCTCTCGGAGCGGCCCGAACGTTTGTGGTGTGTAAGAAGGACACTCAGCAAATTGCTGGCTTTTACTCACTGGCAACCGGGAGCGTCAACCATACAGAAGCGACAGGCAATCTTCGCCGTAACATGCCAGATCCCATTCCTGTCATTATACTAGCCCGTCTTGCCGTCGATCTCTCATTCCGCGGGAAAGGGCTTGGCGCTGATTTACTTCATGACGCAGTGCTTCGTTGCTATCGGGTTGCCGAGAATATTGGTGTACGTGCAATCATGATTCATGCACTCACCGAAGAAGCTAAAAATTTCTACATTCACCATGGTTTCAAACCATCACAAACTCAGGAACGGACATTATTCCTTAAACTCCCTCAATAAACGCGAAGACTATTACGCTCAAACCGATACGAGCGAGAATCGGATGGCACGTCTAATGTTAATTCAGTAGAAACGCTTCACGAAAGAAGATGACGAACAGTTATTGATGAGACGGTAAGACGAAAGGAAGGATGCTGCGGGATGGATAATTCGGTTACGGAACAGTTTATTTAGTGTTAGCAGGAAACAAAAAAGAGCCCATGTATTAAATGGACTCTTTCTCTGATGCCTCGGTTAATCTGTCCAACTTTTTGGGGTCAGTACACAAAGGTGGTGATAATAGGCCATTATCCTGCCCGGAACGATGATTCAGATGCAAAAAACGCTTGATGTTGTAGCCGCCATTATTGAACAGGATGGCAAAATTCTGCTGGCGCAGCGCCCGTCCCACGCCGATCAGCCCGGCCTATGGGAATTTGCCGGCGGCAAAGTAGAGCCCGGCGAGAGCCAGCCGCAGGCGCTTATCCGCGAACTGCAGGAGGAGCTCGGCATCACGGCGCAAGTTGAGCGTTATATCGCCAGTCATCAACGGGAGGTCTCCGGCCGCCTGATTCACCTGCACGCCTGGTGGGTGGCGCGCTTTAGCGGCCTTCCCAGCGCCCACTATCATCGCCAGCTGCGCTGGTGCACGCTGCAAGAGGCGCTCACCTTCGACCTTGCTCCGGCGGATATTCCGCTGCTGAACGCGTTTATTGCCCAACGCGCCGCCGGGCTTCCCCGCTAATTCCCTGCCACTGGCGTCATCGTTTTTAGTTATGACTGACGCCAGATTATAAATTTTCCTGTCTGGATAATTTTTCCTTGCTTGCCTAACGATTCCCGGTGTTATAGTCGGAAAATCGGTCTTTTCAAGGGCCGAATAATAAAAAAGAGATACAAAATCATTCAGATTGCCTCAGGCAGCCGCCCAGGCGCTTCGAAGCGGACAGCGAAGCAATCTGCACGTGACGCGTATACATGCAACCAAAACCATAAGGGGAAATTATATCTATGGATCAGATGTGTACTCTGGAAAGCTTTCTTACCCGCGTTCAACAGCGCGACCCGCAACAAACCGAATTTGCTCAGGCTGTCCGCGAAGTGATGACCACGCTGTGGCCCTTCCTTGAAGAAAACCCGCGCTATCGCCAGCTCTCTTTGCTGGAACGTCTGGTTGAACCAGAGCGCGCTATTCAGTTCCGCGTCGTCTGGGTCGACGACCGCAATCAGGTTCAGGTTAACCGCGCCTGGCGCGTGCAGTTCAACTCGGCAATTGGCCCGTACAAGGGCGGCATGCGTTTCCACCCGTCGGTCAACCTGTCGATCCTGAAGTTCCTCGGCTTTGAACAGACCTTTAAAAACGCCCTCACCACGCTGCCAATGGGCGGCGGAAAAGGCGGCAGCGACTTCGATCCGAAAGGAAAGAGCGATGGCGAAGTGATGCGCTTCTGTCAGGCGCTGATGACCGAACTGTATCGCCATTTGGGCCCGGACACCGACGTTCCGGCAGGCGATATTGGCGTTGGCGGTCGTGAAGTCGGCTTTATGGCCGGGATGATGCGTAAACTCTCCAACAACAGCGCCTGCGTGTTCACCGGTAAAGGGCTCTCCTTCGGCGGCAGCCTGATTCGTCCGGAAGCGACCGGCTATGGTCTGGTGTACTTTACCGACGCGATGCTCAAGCGTCACGGTCTGGGCTTCGAAGGGATGCGGGTGGCGGTTTCCGGTTCCGGTAACGTGGCGCAATATGCTATCGAAAAAGCGATGACCCTCGGCGCCCGCGTGATCACCGCCTCCGACTCCAGCGGCACCGTTGTCGATGAAGGCGGCTTTACCCCGGAAAAACTGGCCCGTCTGTGCGAAATCAAAGCCAGCCGCGATGGCCGCGTTGCCGACTACGCCCGCGAGTATGGTCTGACCTACCTCGAAGGCAAACAGCCGTGGTCCGTTCCTGTGGATATCGCACTGCCTTGCGCTACGCAAAACGAACTGGACGCCGATGCGGCGCGTCTGCTGATCGCTAACGGCGTGAAGGCCGTTGCCGAAGGCGCTAACATGCCGACCACCATCGCCGCCACCGATCTGTTCCTTGATGCGGGCGTGCTGTTCGCGCCAGGCAAGGCGGCGAACGCCGGCGGCGTCGCCACTTCCGGCCTCGAAATGGCGCAGAACGCCGCCCGCCTGAGCTGGAAGGCGGAGAAGGTCGACGCCCGTCTGCATCACATCATGCTGGACATTCACCACGCCTGCGTTGAATACGGCGGCGAAGCGCGGCAGACCAACTACGTCCGCGGCGCCAATATCACCGGTTTCGTCAAAGTGGCCGATGCCATGCTGGCGCAGGGCGTCATTTAAGACGTCGCGGTTCCCTGCCGCCGTCCCTTAAGACGGGGATGAGCGGCAACCATAAAAAAACCCCGGAAATCCGGGGTTTTTTTATGGTTTTTCCGCAGCGGAGTCCGCCGCAGGCTTCTTGTCTTTCGCTTTCGCTTTGGTTTTACCTTTGCTGAAACTCTTTTTACCGCCGCCCGGCGCGACAATGCCGCGGAACTGACGCACCGGCGTACTCCTGGCCTGCTCAATCAGCTGGTAAAGCGTGCCGACCAGCGGCTGCATAAAGTCCTGATAGCGGCACTGCTTCTCGCTAATTTGCGTCAGTACCGACTCCCAGTGAGCGGTCATGTCCGGGCGGGCCGCCATCTCCGGCAGGGAGTGAATCAGCGCGCGCCCGGCATCGGAGGAGTGAATATAACGGCCCTTTTTGACTAAAAAGCCCCGCTTAAACAGCAGCTCGATAATCCCGGCGCGGGTCGCTTCCGTCCCCAGACCGTCGGTCGCACGCAGAATCTTTTTCAGATCTTTATCCTGCACAAAGCGGGCAATCCCGGTCATCGCCGACAGCAGCGTTGCATCGGTAAAATAGCGCGGTGGCTGAGTTTGTCGCTCCACCACTTCGCCCTTTTCACACAGCAGCTCGTCGTCTTTTGCCACCACCGGCAGCGGAGTACCGTCGTTCTCTTCGTCCCGCTCTTTGTTGCCCAGCAGCGCGCGCCAGCCGGCTTCGGCGAGGAAACGCGCTTTGGCGACAAATTTGCCATTGGCAATATCAAGATCGATCTGACACTTGCGGAAGACCGCATCCGGGCAGAACTGCATCAGATACTGACGGGCAATCAGACCATACACCTTCTCTTCGTTATCGGACAGTTTCACCTGGCTGCTGCGAGCGGTCGGGATGATCGCATGGTGCGCATCCACTTTTTTATCGTCCCAGCAGCGGTTACGGATTTCCAGATCCACCGCCGGCTGCGGCAGCAGATCCGCCGCATGCACCCCAATGGCATTAAGAACCGCATGCCGGCCGGCAAAATGCTCTTCCGGCAGATAGCGGCTGTCCGAACGCGGATAGGTAATCAGCTTGTGGGTTTCATACAGTTTCTGACAGATATCCAGCACGTTTTGCGCGCTAAAGCCAAAGCGCTTCGCCGCCTCAATCTGCAACGTCGAAAGCGAAAACGGCAGCGGCGCCGGTTCTGAATCCCGCTTATCGTTGTAGGCGGTCACCCGCGCCGGCTGGCCCTCAATACGCGCCACCACATGTTCAGCCAGCGGACGATGCAGCAGACGCCCCTCTTCATCCTGATACGGCTCGCAGGCATCGCTCGGCACCCAGGTGGCGACGAAACGCTCATCCTTCGGCGTCACGATATGCGCCTTGACGTCAAAGAAATCTTTAGCGACGAAGTTCTCAATCTCTTCGTCACGCCGCACCACCAGCCCCAGCACCGGCGTCTGCACCCGACCGACCGACAGCACGCCCTGGTAGCCGGCATTGCGACCGAGCAGCGTATAGGCGCGGGTCATGTTAATCCCGTACAGCCAGTCGGCGCGGGCGCGGGCCAGGGCCGAAACGCAGAGCGGAATAAACTCGCTGTTGGCGCGCAGGCGAGAAATCGCCCGCTCCACCGCCTGCGGGTTGAGATCGTTAATCAGGCAGCGCTGGACCTGCTGGCGCTTTTCCGGCGCCAGCTGCAGGTAGTCGAGAACTTCGTCGACCAGCAGCTGCCCCTCTCTGTCCGGGTCACCGGCGTGAATCACCTCCTGCGCATCGCCCAGCAGACGCTTGATGACGTTGAGCTGTTTGGTGACCGACGGTTTGGGCTGCAGCTGCCACTTTTCCGGCACAATCGGCAGGTCGAGCAGATTCCAGCGCGCATAGCGCCCGTCATAGACGTCAGGCTGAGCCTGCTCGAGCAAATGGCCGATACACCAGGTGACCACCTGCCCGTTACCGCACTCAATATAACCATCGCCTTTGCGATGCGGCTTAGGGAGCACATCGGCGATGGCGCGGCCGAGACTGGGTTTTTCCGCAATAAACAACCGCATGTAATCAACGGATCTCGATCATAGGACGTCCGCCGCGTGCGGTCACCAGCTCGCCGATGGCGGCAAGCTTAATCCCGAACTCTTCGGCTACGGCCCGCGCTTCGCCTTCGGCTTCCGGCGTCACCGCCAGCAGCAGACCGCCGGAGGTTTGCGGGTCACACAGCAGATCGCGCCACGCCGCCGGCATGTCGCCCATCAGATGGCCGTAGCTGGCAAAGTTGCGCCCGGTGCCGCCGGGAACGGCGCCCGCCGCAATGTACTCTTCAACGCCCGGCAGTTTCGGGATATCCGCGTAGTTGAGCAGCGCCTGAACACCCGCACCACGGCACACTTCGCTCAGGTGGCCCAGCAGGCCGAAGCCGGTAACGTCGGTCATCGCTTTTACGCCGCCGAGGGTGGCAAAGGCCGCGCCGGCGAGGTTCATCTGGCACATGGTTTCCGTCGCCAGCCCCTGGTGCTCCGGTTTGAGCAGCGATTTTTTCTCGGCGGTGGTCAGCACGCCAATGCCTAACGGCTTGGTGAGATAGAGTTTGCAGCCCGCCTCGGCGGTGCTGTTTTTCTTGATTCGCTCGGTCGGCACCACGCCGGTGACCGCCAGACCGAAAATCGGCTCCGGCGCGTCAATCGAGTGGCCGCCCGCCAGGGAGATGCCCGCCTGCTGGCAGGCAAAACGCCCGCCGTCCACTACTTCGCGGGCAATTTCCGGCGCCAGGGTATTAATCGGCCAGCCAAGGATGGCAATCGCCATAATCGGTTTTCCACCCATCGCGAAAATGTCGCTGATGGCGTTGGTGGCGGCGATACGGCCAAAGTCGAACGGGCTGTCGACTATCGGCATAAAAAAGTCGGTAGTGCTGATGATCGACGTCCCGTTGCCCAGGTCATAAACCGCCGCATCATCGCTGGTCTCATTCCCCACCAGCAGGTGCGGATCGATAAACTTCGCCCGATCGCTCTTCAGGATCGTTTCCAGTACTTTAGGGGAAATTTTACAACCACAACCGGCTCCGTGGCTGTATTGCGTTAAACGAATAGCTTGCTCGCTCATGGACATCTCCTGTCATTGCAATCCCGCTATGGTAGCGCTCAAACGCCGGGGTGGTAAGTATGACAGTCTGAAATCGCGAGTGGTTGCTCATTAAGCAGACAAATAGACGATTTTGCGATGGACAAGCCGCATGACCTCGCCATCTTCACTATTTGGTCAGTTGCAGCGCGTGGCGCTCCTCCTGGATTGCTAAGCGCCGCTGATCTCCCACCAGCTCGCTTTGCGCTGTGCCGCCATTTCACTAAAACGGTTCACTCGTGGGACCTAAGTGATTTATCTTTAATTCGAGCAAAGATGGCTGAAACAATTGCGGTAAATGGATGCCAGTGTTGCTGTTTCGCCAGCCAGCGGCGGCAGGCGAAACAGCAACACTGGCTCAGCGACGAGGAATATCCCGATGAAAACTAAACGCCTGCTGGACTGCTGCGCTTCCGATTTTGTGTCAATGAATAAAGAGCAACTGCTGTATGCCATTCGCGCCAGCGAAGGTCGGGTAATGGTCAGCGAATCTATCGCCATCGCGCAGCCATTGCTGAACAATGTCACCAATGCCGAGCTTGCCGCATCGCAGGGTGCGGATATCTTGCTGATTAATATGTTTGACAGTGAAAACCCGCATATTGAGGGGTTGCCTGCCGGTATCGCGGCGGACAAAACGCTGCATGAACTGCAGCGCCTGACCGGGCGTATTATTGGCGTCAATCTGGAGGCGGTAGACCCGGAATTTGCGGTTGCCCATGACGATATCTGGAAAATGAGGCCGGGGCGCTCGGCTACGGCTGACAATGCCCGTAAGCTGGTCGCGATGGGGGCGAAAATTCTGCTGTTAACGGGCAACCCGAATAACGGGGTCAGCAACCAGGCGCTGGCGATAGCCGCCGGGGAGATTCACCAGGCGGTGGGCGACAGCGCGGTGATTATCACCGGGAAAATGCACGGCGCGGGAGTCGTAGGTGAAAGCGGCAGCAGCATTATCAGCGAGCAGGATGTCATCGCCTTCGCCGCCCAGGGGGCGGATATTGTGTTGCTCCCGGCCCCGGGCACGATACCAGGAATGAGTCAGCAACGTGTGGCATCGCTTATTGAGACGGCGCATGCGCATGGCGCGCTGGCGATGACGGCGATTGGGACCTCCCAGGAAGGCGCTGATGTCGGCACCCTTCGTCAGATAGCCTTGATGAGTAAAATGGCGGGCGCCGACCTGCACCATATTGGCGATACGGGCTATATGGGAGTGGCATTACCGGAGAATATTCTGGCCTACAGTATTGCGATTCGCGGAGTCAGGCATACCTACACCCGCATCGCGCGTTCCGTTTATCGCTAAACACCCTGGCAGAGCGATGTTGACGCCGAGCGGATTGTCGGCGCGACAGCCCGGCGCGGTATGCCTGCCGGGCTGTTCTTACTCAGCGTTGGTTCAGAAACGGACCACAAACGGCGCGGTGTCCGGCAGAGAAACGGTGGTTGAGGCTTTAAGCTGCGGCGTTCCCAGATAGAGAAAACCGACGATTTTATCCTGCTCGCGGCAGGCGAATCCTTCACGGACGATCGGGCTTTCGGTCAATGCGCCGCTGCGCCAGATGCCGTTAAAGCCCTGCGCAACCGCCGCCATCTGCATGGCCATCACCGCGCAGCCGGCCGACATTTCCTGCTCCCACTTCGGCACCTTCGGGTGCTCTTCGCAGCGGGCGACGACGGTAATAATCAGCGGCGCGCGGAACGGCGCGCTGCGGGCCTTTTCAATGCCTTTGTCATCCTGCCCGGCCGCAATCGCTCCTTTCTCCAGCAGTTGACTGAAGCGTTCGCGGCCATCATCGGAAATAATAAAGAAACGCCAGGGTTGCAGCGTCCCGTGATCCGGGGCGCGCAATCCGGCGCGAAGAATGTTTTCCAGTTGGTCGCCGGCCGGTGCCGGCTCTGCGAGACGCGAGGCGCTACGGCGGTTTATCAGTAGTTCGAGAGCATCCATCGATGTGACTCCTGTGCTGTCATTTTGCATAAAATTAACATGCGCAAGAATTTTGTTACAGCACGACCGGTGATTCCTGCTGACAACCGTCAGCCGTCTCTTTAGGATAACCAGACGCGGCAACCCATGCGGTTGGCCCATTTTTAACAATGTTAGGGAGAATACATGCGAACTCTTTGGCGGCTGCTCGCCGGATTTTTTAAATGGACATGGCGGGTACTTAACTTTATTCGCCAGCTCGCACTGAACGTGGTTTTCCTGTTGCTGGTCCTGGTGTGTGTCGGTATCTGGGCACAGTTCAGCAGCACCACAACGGAACATCCCGCTCGCGGTGCGCTGCTGATGGATATCACCGGCGTGGTGGTCGATAAACCGTCCGCCAGCAGCAAACTCGGCGTGATCGGTCGTCAGCTCTTTGGCGCCAGTTCCGACCGTCTCCAGGAAAACTCGCTGTTTGATATCGTACAGACCATTCGCCAGGCGAAAGATGACCGCAATATCACCGGCATCGTACTGGATCTGAAAAATTTTGCCGGCGGCGATCAGCCTTCGATGCAGTATATCGGTAAGGCGCTGCGTGAATTCCGCGATAGCGGAAAACCGGTGTATGCCGTGGGGAGCAACTACAGCCAGGGGCAGTATTATCTGGCGAGCTTCGCCAATAAAATCTGGCTCTCGCCGCAGGGTGACGTCGACCTGCACGGCTTTGCCACCAACGGCCTGTATTACAAATCGCTGCTCGACAAGCTGAAAGTCTCGACGCACGTTTTCCGCGTCGGGACCTATAAATCGGCGGTCGAGCCGTTTATCCGCGACGATATGTCGCCTGCCGCGCGTGAAGCCGACAGTCGCTGGATTGGCGAGCTGTGGCAAAACTATCTCAATACCATCGCCGCTAACCGCCAAATCACCGCGCAGCAGCTGTTCCCTGGCGCTCAGGGCCTGATTGACGGTCTGCGTAAAGTGGACGGCGATACGGCGCAATACGCGCTGAACAACAAGCTGGTTGATGAACTGGGCACCGCCACCGACGTGGAGAAGGCGCTGACTAAACAGTTCGGCTGGAGCAAAGAGGATAATCACTATCGCGCGATCAGCTATTACGATTACAGCGTGAAAACGCCGTCTGACCAGGGTGCCGCCATTGCGGTTAT
Organism: Raoultella sp. T31; assembly: GCF_002806725.1. Classification (NCBI taxonomy): domain Bacteria; kingdom Pseudomonadati; phylum Pseudomonadota; class Gammaproteobacteria; order Enterobacterales; family Enterobacteriaceae; genus Klebsiella; species Raoultella sp. T31. The sequence continues at coordinate 64,118 of NZ_PIBO01000022.1, read as the reverse complement.
CTTCGCTAACGGCGCGATTATGGACGGTGAAGAGACGCCGGGTAATGTCGGAGGAGACACGACCGCCGCGCAGATTCGCGATGCCCGCCTCGATCCGAAGGTGAAAGCGATTGTCCTGCGCGTCAACAGCCCGGGCGGCAGCGTCAGCGCCTCGGAAGTGATTCGTGAAGAGCTGGCGGCGGCGAAAGCGGCGGGTAAACCGGTGGTGGTCTCCATGGGCGGCATGGCGGCTTCCGGCGGCTACTGGATCTCCACGCCGGCCAACTATATCGTCGCCAACCCAAGCACTCTCACCGGCTCGATTGGCATCTTCGGCGTCATTAACACCGTCGAAAATACGCTGGCCTCGATCGGCGTTCATACCGATGGCGTGGCGACATCGGCGCTGGCCGATGTTTCAACCACCAAATCGCTGCCGCCTGAAGTTCAGCAATTGATGCAGCTGAGCATCGAAAACGGCTACAAACGCTTTATCACTCTGGTCGCCAACGCGCGTAACAGCACGCCGGAGAAAATCGACCAGATTGCCCAAGGCCATGTCTGGACCGGTGAAGATGCGAAAGCCAACGGGCTGGTCGATAGCCTGGGCGACTTTGACGATGCGGTGGCGAAAGCCGCGGAGCTGGCGAAGCTGAAACAGTGGCATATCAGCTACTATCAGGAAGAGCCGACGTTCTTCTCGATGGTTCTCGATAGCCTGACCGGTTCGGTACGCGCGTCGCTGCCTGCGGCGCTGCAGGCCTGGCTGCCGGCGCCGGTTGCCGCCGCGGCTAACGCCGTCAAGGCTGAAAGCGATAAGCTCGCCGCGTTCAACGATCCGCAGAACCGCTACGCGTTCTGTTTAACCTGCGCCAATATCCGCTAGTCCCCCTCGTTTGACCCGTTTCCCCCGACAACGTCAGTGTTGTCGGGGGGAATGCGCACGCCACGCCCCCGTACCGCGAAGTATAACGGGGATTGCGCTGTATTTTTTTAGCGGTCACTTTATACTGCGCCTGTCTACGTCCAACCTAAGCGATGATATGCAAAAGAAATCGATTTACGTTGCCTACACCGGTGGGACCATCGGTATGCAGCGCTCAGAACACGGCTATATCCCCGTTTCCGGCCACCTGCAGCGTCAGCTGGCGCTGATGCCTGAGTTCCACCGTCCGGAGATGCCGGACTTTACGATCCATGAGTATGAGCCGCTGATGGACTCTTCCGATATGACGCCGGAAGACTGGCAGCATATCGCCGACGACATCCGCGCCCATTACGACGAGTACGACGGCTTTGTTATCCTGCACGGGACGGACACCATGGCCTTTACCGCCTCAGCGCTGTCGTTCATGCTGGAGCATCTGGGCAAACCGGTTATTGTGACAGGGTCACAAATCCCGTTGGCCGAGCTGCGCTCCGACGGGCAGATCAATTTGCTCAATGCCCTGTACGTTGCCGCGAATTACCCGATTAATGAAGTGGCGCTGTTCTTCAATAATCGTCTGTATCGCGGCAACCGCACAACCAAAGCCCATGCCGATGGTTTCGACGCCTTCGCCTCCCCCAATCTGGCGCCTTTACTGGAAGCCGGGATCCACATTCGTCGCCTCGGCACGCCGCCTGCGCCACAGGGTATCGGCGAACTGATTGTCCATCCCATCACGCCACAGCCGATTGGCGTCGTCACTATCTATCCGGGCATTTCCGCCGACGTGGTGCGTAATTTCCTGCGCCAGCCGGTGAAAGCGTTGATCCTGCGCTCCTATGGCGTCGGCAACGCCCCGCAAAACGGCGAGTTTATCCAGGTTCTGGCAGAAGCCAGCCAGCGCGGGATCGTGGTCATCAACCTGACCCAGTGCATGTCCGGGAAGGTTAATATGGGCGGGTATGCCACCGGTAACGCCCTCGCCCAGGCGGGCGTCATTAGCGGTTTTGATATGACCGTTGAGGCCACGCTGACCAAACTACATTATCTGCTGAGCCAGAACCTGAGCGTCGATGAGATTCGCAACCTGATGCAGAAAAACCTGCGTGGCGAACTGACCCCCGATGAGTAAGGAGAACCGATGACGAACCGCGCACTACTGCTGGTCGATTTACAAAACGATTTTTGCGCCGGCGGCGCACTGGCCGTTCCGGATGGCGATAGCACCATAGATGTCGCCAACCGACTTATCGACCATTGCCTTGCCCGCGGCGAAACCGTCGTCGCCAGCCAGGACTGGCACCCGGCGAACCATGGCAGCTTCGCCAGCCAGCACGAGGTCGAACCGTACACCCAGGGCCATCTCGATGGCCTGGTGCAAACGTTCTGGCCCGATCACTGCGTGCAGAACAGCGAAGGCGCGGCGCTGCATCCGCTGCTGCAGCAACAGGCGATTACCGCGGTGTTTCATAAAGGGGAAAACCCGGCTATCGACAGCTACAGCGCTTTTTTTGACAACGGTCACCGGCAAAAAACCGCGCTTGACGAGTGGCTGCGCCAACGCGGCATCACCGAACTGATCATTGTTGGGCTGGCGACCGATTACTGCGTCAAATTCACCGTGCTGGATGCGCTGGATCTCGGCTATACCGTCAACGTCATTACCGACGGCTGCCGCGGGGTCAACCTCCAGGCGCAGGATAGCGCGCACGCCTTTATGGCGATGGCCGCCGCCGGCGCTACGCTGTACACCCTCGACGACTGGCTGGAAACGCAGGCGTAATCCTTGTGCCCGAAGCGTCCGCTTCGGGCCATTCCCCCGCTTCGCTTTGACTACAAATTGAGCTGACTCGCAGATTCAACGCCCTTCGCTCGGTGGCGATAAAGGCTGATTACATTCAGCAAAAAGGTCTGGGGGCATGTTCTGGGAGTATGGCGCCGATGACCATAATCAGCTGGCGAAGCAGCTCGCGGCGTCGCCTGGGATTAAACCTTATGCGGCGATCGGCCGCTGGGTGGTGTGAGCGGCGTTTTACCCGAGTTGTCAGTTGTCACAACCTTGCCCGGTGGCGGCGTTGCCTTACCGGGCCTACGTAACAGCCTCAGGCCCGGCAGAGAGGTCTTAACGGGCCTGCGCAATCCAGCCTCAGGCCCGGCAGAGAGGTCTTAACGGGCCTGCGTAATCCTGTCTCAGGCCCTGCGCCGGGCATCAGGCCGCTGGCTAGTGCATTTTCAGCGTCGCAATCGGTCGAGGGGCGATGCCAAAATCCTCTTTCAACTGCTGCTTGCTCTTCATCACCATCTGGCCGTTCGTATCGATGGTCATATGCTGCGCGTCGCTGTTATGCCGCGCCTGGTAAAGCATCACCAGCTGCAGGCTGTTCTCTTTCTGCTCGGGCGTTAAGGCCACGCCATCCGGCCATTTTCCCAGCTCCACCGCCGTCGCCAGTCGCTGGTACACTTCCGGCGTCATACTGTCTATTATTTGCTCGATTTCCATGATCCGTTCAACTCCACACTGGAATAATTTGCTGAATCGTTTCTTTAGCCTTTAATCTGCTCGCCATTATCGTCGTCATTGAAGCTTAATGAGGCCGAATTGACGCAAAAACGCTCCCCGGTCGGCTGCGGTCCATCCGGAAACACATGCCCCAGATGCGCATCGCAATTTCCGCAGCGAATTTCAGTGCGTTGCATCCCGTGGGAGTCATCGTTCAGATAGCGAATCGCCTCCTCGCTCACCGGCTCGTAAAAGCTCGGCCAGCCGCAGCCTGAATCATACTTCGTTTGCGAGTGAAACAGCGGCGCATCGCACACCAGGCAGTGGTAGACACCGTCCCGTTTGTTGTGGAGCAGTCGCCCGGTGAACGGCGGCTCAGTACCGTGATTCTGCGTCACGTAAAACTGCATCTCGCTCAAATTTTTTTTGAGCTCGTCCGAGGAGGGTTTATTCGCCATGTGCTTGCTTCTCACTGTGAAAGGACAACTTTACGCCCCGATTCTAACAAAACATTAACAATGAAGCGTGGACTTTTGTTCTAAACTTATCCGGAGCCAAAAGACAGCCAGATAATTGTGACAGACATCTCATTTTTATCTTTAATGGCCTTTAAAATTCCAGGCGCAGCCCCAATATGGAATTGGGCTCAAAGGGAGAGTGAGGCAAATCAATCGTGCAAAAGGTGTGCTCAGGATTGATTTGTCGCAATGATTGACACGATTCCGCTTGACGCTGCGTAAGGTTTTTGTAATTTTACAGGCAACCTTTTATTCACTAACAAATAGCTGGTGGAATATATGACTATCAAAGTAGGTATCAACGGTTTTGGCCGTATCGGTCGCATTGTTTTCCGTGCTGCTCAGGAACGTTCTGACATCGAGATCGTTGCAATCAACGACCTGTTAGACGCTGACTACATGGCATACATGCTGAAGTATGACTCCACTCACGGCCGTTTTAACGGTACCGTTGAAGTGAAAGACGGTCATCTGATCGTTAACGGTAAAAAAATCCGTGTTACCGCTGAACGTGATCCGGCTAACCTGAAGTGGAACGAAGCAGGCGTTGACATTGTTGCTGAAGCAACCGGTCTGTTCCTGACTGACGAAACCGCTCGTAAACACATCACTGCTGGCGCGAAAAAAGTCGTTCTGACTGGCCCGTCCAAAGACAACACTCCGATGTTTGTTAAAGGCGCTAACTTTGACAAATACGAAGGCCAGGACATCGTTTCTAACGCATCCTGCACCACCAACTGCCTGGCTCCGCTGGCTAAAGTCATCAACGACAACTTCGGTATCATCGAAGGCCTGATGACCACCGTTCACGCGACCACCGCAACTCAGAAAACCGTTGACGGCCCGTCTCACAAAGACTGGCGCGGCGGCCGCGGCGCAGCACAGAACATCATCCCGTCCTCTACCGGTGCTGCTAAAGCAGTCGGTAAAGTACTGCCAGAACTGAACGGCAAACTGACCGGTATGGCGTTCCGCGTTCCGACTCCGAACGTATCCGTTGTTGACCTGACCGTTCGTCTGGAAAAAGCAGCGTCTTACGAAGAAATCAAGAAAGCAATCAAAGCGGCTTCTGAAGGCGCAATGAAAGGCGTTCTCGGTTACACCGAAGACGACGTTGTTTCTACCGATTTCAATGGCGAAGTTTGCACTTCCGTGTTCGATGCTAAAGCGGGTATCGCACTGAACGACAACTTCGTGAAACTGGTTTCCTGGTACGACAACGAAACAGGTTACTCCAACAAAGTTCTGGACCTGATCGCTCACATCTCCAAATAAGTTGAGATGAGACATTGATCCAAAAAGGCGACTTCGGTCGCCTTTTTTTATGGCTTCATGTTTACGGCTAACCTTTAGGATTGCACCATGATTAACAAAATTTTTGCTCTCCCGGTAGTTGAACAACTTACCCCTGTCCTCTCGCGCCGCCAGCTTGATGAGCTGGAGCTGATCGTTGTCAACCATCCGCAGGTTAAAGCCTCCGTTGCTTTCCAGGGCGCGCACCTGCTCTCCTGGCAACCGGCTGGCGAACAAGAAGTACTGTGGCTCAGCAACAATACGCCGTTCAAAAACGGCGTGGCGCTGCGCGGCGGCGTGCCGGTTTGCTGGCCGTGGTTTGGCCCGGCGGCGCAGCAGGGCTTCCCGTCTCACGGCTTCGCCCGTAACCTGCCGTGGACGCTAAAAGGCCATGACGAAGATGAAAGCGGCGTGATGCTGACCTTTGAACTAAAAAGTAGCGATGAGACCCGCAAGTACTGGCCGCACGAATTTACGCTGTATGCGCGTTTCAGACTGGGTAAAACCTGCGAGATCGAGCTGGAAGCGCACGGCGAATTTGAAACCACCTCCGCGCTGCATACCTACTTCAACGTCGGCGACATCGCCGCGGTAAAAGTCAGTGGCCTCGGCGACCGCTATATCGATAAAGTGAACAATGCCGAAGAAGGCGTGTTGAGCAACGGCGTACAGACCTTCCCGGATCGTACCGACCGTGTCTATCTGAATGCCGAAGCCTGTAGCGTGATTCACGACGCTGCGCTGAATCGCAACATCGACGTCGTCCACCATCACCACAGCAACGTAGTCGGCTGGAACCCAGGCCCGGCGCTGTCCATCAGCATGGGCGATATGCCGGATGACGGTTACAAAACCTTTGTTTGCGTCGAAACCTGTTGCGTTACCGAAGCGCAGAAAACCAGCGAAGAGAATCCCTCTCGGCTGGCGCAAACTATCCGCATCGCGAAACGAGGCTAACGCCTTCTGCTGCCGATAAACGGGAGATAATTAAAAACAGGGCGAAACGCCCTGTTTTATTGACCGGCACTCGTGACGTTTTTCCGTTACCAGAATCCCACCAGCTTCATCCACGCGCCGCCCAGTACCAGCCAGATAGCAATAGACGCCAGCGAAACCACGAAACTGACGCCCCACCACTGCCCCGTCGTGTTATATCCCGAACCAAACAGCGCGGGCCCCGGGCCCCCCGAGTATTGCGTAAGCCCCATCGACAAGTTAGAGGTATAACCCAGCACCAGCGCGGCAAAAAGCGGCGGTACGCCGACTGAAACGGCGACGGCAAGAAACGCCAGATACATCGCGGAAATATGCGCCATCGCCGACGCGAAAAAGTAGCGGGTATAGAAATAAACCATGACCAGCAGTAAAAAAACCGTTATCCATTCGAAGTGACCGACATAGCCGACAATTCGCTCAGATATCCAGCTAATCATGCCGTACTTATTAAGCGCATTTGCCATCATCACCAACACGGCAAACCAGAACATGGTGTCCCAGGCCGTTTTTTCTTCAATAATATTCTTCCACGACATGATGTTGCTGATCAGCAGCACCATCAGCCCAATAAACGCCGAAAGCGTAGCCGGAATCGAAAAGAAAATATCACCGATGGTCCATAGCAATATCAGCAGGACAAAATCGAGGGCCAGAATTTTTTCTGCCAGCGACATCGGCCCCATTTTGCGCAGTTCTTCTCGGGCGATCGCTGGAATCTCCGGCGTTTTTTTCAGCTGCGGCGGGTAAATCGCGTAAATCACCAGCGGCAGCAGGATCAGAGAGGCAATCCCCGGTACGATAGCCCCGACAAACCAGGTCGTCCAGGTTATCTCTATTCCCTGGCTTCTCGCCAGTTCGGCCACCAGCGGGTTACCCGCCATTGCCGTTAAAAACATCGTACAGACGATGGCATCGATCTGCGAAACGCAAATCATTAAAAAGGCACCGGCTTTTCTCGCCGTCGCGCCAGGTTCTGACTGGTAGGCAGTGGCAATGGACTGGGTAATCGGGTACATAATTCCGCCGCCCCTCGCTGATGCCGAAGGGATCCCCGGTCCGAGGACAACATCCGACAGCGCCAGACCATAGGCAACCCCCAACATGCTGGAACCGCATTTAGAAATAAACCACAGCGCCACCCGCTTGCCCAGACCGGTCTTGATTACCGCCCGGGAGATAAACATGGCGATACCAATCAGCCAGATAGTACCGTTGGCAAACCCGGATAACGCCGCAACTTTGTCGCTTTTGCCCGGAGAGAGCGGCGTCACGCCCAAAAATGCGGAGACAATCAGCGCAATCATCGTTACCGCCCCCATCGGGAGCACCTTAAGAATGATGGCGAAGATAGTGGCGGCAAAAATAGCGAACATTTGCCACGCGTGGAGGGTGAGCCCCTCCGGCGGTGGGATAAACCAGATAATAACGCCGAAGAGTATTGTGAGCACCGCTTTCCACAACGGGAAAGCCAGCTTCACATCCAGAGGTTTGCTAAGTTCAGTCATGTTAATCTCCTTTTTCTTTTATCTTTAAGGAGATGCTCACCAGTGAACCTTGATTTTCATCAACGAATCACTAATGTTTTCTGACGAGTCGCGCTTTACACCATATCGAGCGGGACTTTGTTGCCCGGCGCGGGAAACGCATTATCGAGCTGCGACCGCTCCTGAGCCGTGAGAGTCAGCGTCAGCGCTGCGGCATTCTGGGCCACATGTTCTACGCTTGCCGCTTTCGGGATAGCCATGACGCCCGGATGACTGATGACCCAGGCCAGCAGAATTTGTGCCGCGCTCACCCCTCGCTCTTTAGCAATATGGGTCACAACGCGATGATTTAAAAGTCCATCGCGCAGACGTCCGGCCTGGGCCAACGGGCTGTAGGCCATCACCGGTAGCGCCCGTTGCTGACACCACTTCAGCAGGTCATGTTCAATTCCCCGCGACGCCAGGTGGTAAAGTACCTGATTGGTCGCGCACAGATCGCCACCGGCAACCTGCCACAGCGCCTGCATCGCGGCAGTATCGAGATTCGATACCCCCCAGCGGCGAATTTTTCCCTGCGCCACCAGCGTCTCCATACCCGCCACGGTCTCGGCAAAAGAAAACTCGCCAGCCCAGTGCAGCAGGTACATATCAAGGTAGTCGGTGCCCAGACGGCGCAGGCTGGCCTCACAGGCATCCATGAGCTTCTGTCCACCCGCATGCCACGGATACACTTTGGAGACCAGCACGACGCGGTCCCGCAGGCCACGAATCGCCTCTCCGACTACCTCTTCCGCCCCACCATGAGCGTACATTTCAGCGGTGTCGATGACCGTCAGCCCTTGTTCCACGCCCGCTCGTAGTGCAGCAATCTCCTGCGCACGTCGGGAGCGGTTTTCACCCATGAACCAGGTGCCCTGCCCGATAGCAGGAACCGCCGCGCGATCGCCAAAAGATACCGTTTTTTCCATCATCGACTCCTCCGCTAATGCCACCGCACCACTACAGTGCAAAGCAGGGCCTGGTGCCCTGTTTTGCCGCACGAATTTCTTCTTTACGGTGCACAGCATGGCGCACAACATGACGCACAGCCGTCTGCGCTACGATCGTTATCGTGTTCGATCAGAAGGTGTAGGTAATCCCGGTGGAGATCAGGCCGCTCCAGGATTTGTCCACCATCGGGCTGTCGGTGATTTCATTTGACAGGCGGGTGTAACGCGCCACGCCATACACGCTCCAGTCGCCGAGGAAACGATAGTTGGCCGACAGCTCAAGATAGGGGTTCCAGCTGCTATCCGGGTCGTAGCTACGCATGCCGCTGCGATTCGACTCATGCTGAGAAACGCCATAGTAGTATTCGTTCTGGTTATCGCTGTTCCACTCTACCCCGATCCCCGGCGTCAAGGTCAGGTTGCCGTTGTTATAGCGATAGAGCCAGGCGGTGTCCCAGGTGATACCGTTGCTGTTATCCAGCGTGTCGCCTGCCAGCGTCGTACGCAAGAAGCCGTACGGCGTGTTGTGGATATAAGAGAGCCCGGCCATCATGGTTGATTTACGGCGATCCAGTTTGCGCATTTGCTCACTATCGCTGTTGCCCGGCTTGAAGTACATCGGTGACCAGTAGGCGGTCACGGACAGCTTATCGGTGTCGTCATTCCACAAATAGTAGCCGCCGCCGAGGCCGTGAAACCAAAAGCTGTCGCTCTCATAACTTATTGCCGGGACCGGGTAAACATCGGCATCGTATTGTTTATAAGGGTTCTCGACGATACCCACGCCAGCCCCTAACGTAAATTTCCCTTCCGCGTGGGCAGCCGAAACAGAGGCCGCAAGGCACACGCTGAGTGCCAGAGGTTTGATTTTATTCACAATCCATCTTCCCGTTTGTCAATTAATACACCGGGGCAGTTTAACGTCGTAGACCCCATGCCTCAAATTCTTTACCCGTCATTACATAAATCGTTCAATTTCTCACCTACAGATGACCATAAACTTGCAGCGGAATGACAGCACCATGACGCGAGCTGGCAAGACGTGCGAAAAAGGCGCTTTTTTCCGGATGAGTTATTGATATGTCATTGAAATTGATTTTTGACGGCATGCAAGTTTTCTAAATGCATCTACGCTTTAATTTAGAAGAAGTGATTTTAGCGCACGTTGTCTTTATCGCTTCGACAACCTGGCATAAGGGTTGCTGGAGAATCGATGAACGTCGCGCAGTTTACCTCTTCCGGGAGCTCCCACTATTCATATGAACGGCTCTCAACTTGTGCTTAAAACGAAAGGACGGCATGCCATGAATATATTCGATCACTATCGCCAGCGCTATGAAGCTGCCAAGGACGAAGAGTTCACACTGCAGGAGTTTCTTACCATCTGCCGGCAAGATCGCAGTGCTTATGCCAACGCGGCGGAACGGCTGCTGATGGCCATTGGTGAGCCAGTTATGGTCGACACGGCCCTGGAGCCCCGGCTGTCCCGTCTCTTTTCAAACCGGGTTGTCGCGCGCTACCCGGCATTTGAAGAGTTTTACGGTATGGAGGATGCTATCGAGCAGATAGTCTCTTACCTGAAACACGCCGCACAAGGTCTGGAAGAGAAGAAACAGATTCTGTATCTGCTGGGCCCGGTAGGCGGGGGGAAATCGTCGCTGGCTGAACGTCTGAAATCCTTAATGCAGCGTGTACCTATCTATATCCTGAGCGCCAACGGCGAGCGTAGCCCGGTTAACGATCATCCGCTGTGCCTGTTTAACCCGCAGGAAGATGCGCAGATTCTGGATAAAGAGTATGGCGTGCCTACCCGTTATCTCGGCACCATTATGTCGCCGTGGGCGGCAAAACGCCTGCACGAGTTCGGCGGCGACATCACCAAATTCCGCGTGATCAAAGTGTGGCCCTCCATCCTTGAACAAATTGCGATCGCCAAGACGGAACCGGGGGATGAGAATAACCAGGATATCTCCGCGCTGGTCGGTAAAGTGGATATTCGTAAACTGGAGCATTATGCCCAGAACGATCCGGACGCCTATGGCTATTCCGGCGCCCTGTGCCGCGCCAACCAGGGGATTATGGAGTTCGTCGAGATGTTTAAAGCGCCAATTAAGGTGCTGCATCCGCTGCTGACCGCGACCCAGGAAGGCAACTACAACGGGACCGAGGGAATTTCGGCCCTGCCGTTCAACGGCATTATTCTCGCCCACTCCAACGAATCCGAATGGGTGACCTTCCGTAATAACAAAAACAACGAGGCCTTCCTCGACCGCGTCTATATCGTCAAGGTGCCTTATTGCCTGCGCATTTCCGAAGAGATGCGTATCTACGAAAAACTGCTTAACAACAGTGAGCTGACCCACGCGCCGTGCGCCCCGGGGACCCTGGAGACGCTGTCGCGCTTCTCAATCCTGTCGCGACTGAAAGAGCCGGAAAACTCGAGCATTTACTCCAAAATGCGCGTCTACGATGGCGAAAGCCTGAAAGACACCGACCCGAAAGCGAAATCCTATCAGGAGTATCGCGATTACGCTGGCGTCGACGAAGGGATGAACGGCCTCTCCACCCGCTTCGCCTTCAAAATATTGTCGCGGGTGTTTAACTTTGACCACGCCGAGGTCGCCGCGAACCCGGTCCATCTGTTCTACGTTCTGGAACAGCAAATCGAGCGCGAGCAGTTCCCGCAAGAGCAGTCGGAACGTTATCTGGAGTTCCTCAAAGGCTATCTGATCCCGAAATACGCCGAGTTTATCGGTAAAGAGATTCAGACCGCCTATCTTGAGTCCTACTCCGAATACGGGCAGAACATCTTTGACCGTTATGTCACCTATGCGGATTTCTGGATTCAGGATCAGGAATACCGCGATCCGGACACCGGCCAACTGTTTGATCGCGAGTCGTTGAATGCCGAGCTGGAGAAAATTGAGAAGCCAGCCGGGATCAGCAACCCGAAAGACTTCCGTAACGAGATAGTCAACTTCGTCCTGCGCGCCAGGGCTAATATCAACGGACGGAACCCGAACTGGACCAGCTACGAAAAACTGCGCACGGTTATCGAGAAGAAAATGTTCTCCAATACCGAAGAGCTGCTGCCGGTGATTTCGTTTAACGCCAAAACCTCAACCGACGAGCAGAAAAAACACGACGATTTTGTCGATCGTATGATGGAGAAAGGCTATACCCGTAAGCAGGTGCGTCTGCTGTGCGAATGGTACCTGCGCGTACGTAAATCATCCTGATAGCGGAAATTGCCCGGCGGCGCGTAACCCGCCGGGCCTACAATAACAGCGACCTGTAGGCCGGGTAAGCTTAGCGCCATCCGGCATTTCCGTCGCAGCATAAGGTTGGCAATTGCAGCACAGGAGGGCATATGACCTGGTTCATAGACCGGCGCCTGAACGGAAAGAATAAAAGTGCGGTGAATCGCCAGCGCTTTTTGCGCCGTTATAAGGCGCAGATTAAACAGTCCATCTCCGAGGCTATCAATAAGCGCTCGGTGACGGATATTGACAGCGGAGAATCCGTTTCGATCCCGACGGACGATATCAACGAACCGATGTTTCATCAGGGACGCGGTGGGTTGCGTAACCGCGTCCATCCGGGAAACGACCACTTTGTGCAAAATGACCGCATCGAGCGCCCTCAGGGAGGCGGCGGCGGTGGCGGGAGCGGTCAGGGGCAAGCCAGCGCCGACGGCGAAGGTCAGGATGGTTTTGTCTTTCAAATATCGAAAGATGAGTATCTGGATCTGCTGTTTGAGGATCTCGCCCTGCCGAATCTGAAGAAAAACCAGCAGCGCCAGCTCACCGAATTTAAAACGCATCGGGCAGGCTTCACCGCTAACGGCGTGCCGGCCAATATCAGCGTGGTGCGATCCCTGCAAAACTCGCTGGCGCGACGTACCGCGATGACGGCGGGTAAGCGTCGCGAGCTGCGGGCGCTTGAGGAGGATCTGGACACCATAGGCAAAAGTGAACCGGCGCAACTGCTGGAAGAGGAGCGGTTACGTCGGGAGATAGCCGAGCTGCGGGCAAAAATCGAACGCGTGCCCTTTATCGATACCTTTGACCTGCGCTACAAAAATTACGAAAAACGCCCGGAGCCGTCCAGTCAGGCGGTGATGTTCTGTCTTATGGATGTCTCGGGCTCGATGGATCAGGTCACCAAGGATATGGCGAAGCGTTTTTATATCCTGCTGTATCTGTTCCTCAGCCGGACCTATAAGAACGTTGAGGTGGTCTATATTCGTCACCATACGCAGGCCAAAGAGGTGGACGAGCACGAGTTTTTCTATTCTCAGGAAACCGGCGGCACTATCGTCTCAAGCGCCCTGAAGCTCATGGATGAAGTTGTTAAAGCCCGATACGATCCGTCGCAGTGGAATATCTATGCCGCGCAGGCCTCGGACGGCGATAACTGGGCGGATGATTCGCCGCTGTGCCATGAGCTGCTGGCAAAAAATATCCTGCCGGTGGTACGTTACTACAGCTACATAGAGATAACCCGTCGCGCGCACCAGACGCTGTGGCGCGAATATGAACATCTGCAGGAAACCTTTGAGAACTTTGCGATGCAGCACATTCGCGACCAGGAAGATATCTATCCGGTGTTCCGCGAACTGTTCCACAAGCAGGGTTCCGAGGCCAGAAGCTAACTAATAAAAACAGTCAGTTACATTAAGATCCTGACTGTTTTTTCGCGCTCTGGCTGTTGAATTTCGCGCTTCAATTCACATAATGATTTTTTATCCGCCTGAATCAGTGCCTGACTGGATGCGACTGCCACTATGCGTCTTACCGCCCACCTCTACATTCGTCTGCCCCTGTTGATTTCAATCGCGCTGGGCGTGGTCTGTTTTTTCTTGCTTCCGACAAACCTGGGGACGCTGCAAAGACTGTTGATCGGCTGGAATGCGCTGGCGTGGCCGTATCTGGTTTTTATCTGGATCCGCATGTTGATGACTGACGTATCGGGCATTCAGCGCATTGCCCGCTTACAGGACCAGAGCGCGATGCTCGTGCTAACGATAGTGATTGTGGCCTGTGCGGCCAGCATCGTCACCATTTTAAGCGAGCTCCCTGCGTTGAAAGCGCTCTCCGGCACGCCGCGCGCGGTGCATCTCCTGCTGACGGTGGCAACGCTCATTGTCTCCTGGGCCCTGCTGCCCAGCTCCTTCGCTATGCACTATGCCCATCAGCACTATCTGCATCGGACGCAAGACGTTACCCCAATGATGTTTCCGGAAAAGCCGGAGGACCCGGGATACTGGGATTTTCTGTACTACGCGTTTACGATTGCGGTGGCCTCGCAAACCGCCGATGTGGCCACAGGGACAACCGGGATCCGTAGAATCACGCTGCTACAATCGGTTATCTCCTTCGTGTTCAATCTCGCGATACTGGGTCTGTCGGTGAACATCGGCGCAGGTCTGCTGAGTTAACGGGACGGTCCACCGGAAACCACTGGCGTAAGCCGCCCGCAGCGGGCAACGCGGTGAAGGATTGCGTCTGAATGAACGCTACAGTAGCAAAGTCGTGGAGACACGAGACCGCACTCTCCGGGAAGATAAGCCGATCAGGGCGGCCAGGCAGACCTGATCGGCGACAAGACCGCCGGTCTCAGGACTTCTTATTGAGCATCGATTTTAAATCCGCAAAGGGGTTATAGGTTGCGGCGGCCACCTCTTTTTGCGCATCCTCCCCCGCCACGACCCGCGTGCCGTACTGGTCAGCCTCCGTGTATTTAGAGTGCTCATGATCGTGGCAGTACAGACACAATAGCTCCCAGTTGCTGCCATCTTCTGGATTATTGGTATGGTCGTGATCGATATGGTGAACCGTTAATTCGCGTAAGTTGGAGTACACAAACTCCCGCGAGCAGCGCCCGCATATCCACGGATAGATTTTTAATGCTTTTTCACGGTAGCCGCTTTCCAGCCGGGCGTAGTTTTTGGGGATCAGAGCCATCGGGGATGTTACCTGTTGCAAAGAGATAATGGGTTAGATAGTACCCCCAATCTGGGGCGCAATGGAACAGCAGGCATGATGAAAGCGCGACAGGATATGCCACTTCGGGCAGCAGCGGTTCTCATCTGGCAGGAAGAAGATTATGCTGACGGCTTTGTCATGATGGAAAGATTGCGATGAACATGCCGGAAAAACGAAACACTCACCGTCAGCTGCTCGAACTGCTTGAACAGCACCAGGCGCGCTATCGCGTCGTCGACCATGAGGCCGTGGGGAAATGCGAGGCCGTGTCGGAAATCCGCGGAACCGCGTTGGGTCAGGGCGCAAAAGCGCTGGTCTGTAAAGTCAAAGGCAACGGTGTTAGCCAGCATGTGCTGGCGATCCTCGCCGCCGACCAACAGGCGGACCTGTCACGCCTGGCGCAGCATATCGGCGGCAGCAAAGCATCGCTGGCCAGCCCGGCGGAAGTCGATACGCTCACCGCCTGCGTTTTCGGCGCCATTCCTCCGTTCAGCTTTCATGCGGATTTGCGGCTGATTGCCGATCCGCTGCTGTTCGATCGCTACCCGGAAATTGCTTTTAACGCCGGGCGGCTGGATAAATCGATCGTCCTCAACAGCGAGGATTATCTGCGCATTGCCCGCCCGGAGCTGGTCGCCTTTCGCCGCGAAAGCTGAGAGCGCGATAGTCTGCCGTCAGGCAACATTGTGCAGATGCCTGAAAACGAGGTCGCTCGTCAAAAAATGCCTGTCTGTTCACGCTATTACGCGTAAAGTAGACAGGCTTATAATTTGGGCAAGGATCCCCGTTCATGTTCGATACAACCCTGTTTATTCTGCTGGGGCTGGCCGCGCTGGGTTTTATCAGCCATAACACCACCGTGGCCATTTCTATCCTCGTTTTAATCATCGTTCGCGTCACACCGCTTAACGTCTTTTTCCCGTGGATTGAAAAGCAGGGGCTGACGATCGGCATTATTATTCTGACGATTGGCGTCATGGCCCCCATTGCCAGCGGCACGTTGCCGCCATCGACGCTGCTGCACTCGTTCGTCAACTGGAAGTCGCTGCTGGCGATTGCCGTGGGCGTCTTCGTCTCATGGCTGGGCGGGCGCGGCGTGGCGCTGATGGGCTCGCAACCGCACCTGGTGGCCGGACTGCTGGTCGGCACGGTCCTCGGCGTGGCGCTGTTCCGCGGCGTACCGGTTGGCCCGCTGATCGCCGCCGGCATCATTTCCCTGTTTATCGGGAAGTCGTAACCAGACTCGCAAGGTAGCGCCCTGGCGTCTGGCCCAGCCCCTTTTTAAACATCGTAATAAACGCGGTCGTCGAATCATATCCCAGCGTTTGCGCGGTCTGCTGAACCGTTTTCCCGCCAATCAACAGCTGCAGGGCAAGAATCAACTGCAACTGATGACGCCAGCGGCGAAAACTCAGCCCGGTCTCGCGCACCACCAGCCGCGCCAGATTCCGTTCGCTCATCGCAAATTCGGTCGCCCACTGCCCCAGCGTCTGCCAGCGGGCCGGATCAACCGCCATCAAATCCGCCATCTGACGAATCTTCGGATGCGGGGAAACCGGCAGTTGCAGATGTTCCTGCGGCTGCCGCGGGAGCTCATCGAACAGCACCTGTACCAGCCGTTGCGTTGTCGGATGGGCAAACGCCTCGCCGTGACGTCCGGCGAGGGTCAGGATAAGCTCGCGAACGAGGGGAGAAATTTTTAAGGTACAGCAGTGCGCCGGCATTGGCGCGGCATCCGGTTCAATAAACAAAAAACTGATTTGCGCCCCCGGCGTAGCGCGGTTGCTGTGCGGCATCTGCCCCGGGACCCACACCGCGTACTGCGGCGGCACCATCCACATGGCGTTCTCCACTTCGCAAGTGAGCGCCCCATGCAAAGCGAGGATCAACTGGCCTTTGCGGTGTTGATGGCGAGGGATAAACTGCTCGTTCTCCACCACCTGAATGCGAAAAGCGAGCGCCGATTGATGACCGCTGTCCGGATCGTAGCCATCAAGGCCAAGTCCTGTCATGATTTTGTCCGATATTAGCGATAATCTGTCATTTTAGCTTGATTTAAAGCACCGGCAAACGCGCTATTGTAGCCGCCCTGTTTACTCGTCAGAGATTGCCATGAGTTCTGTTTTGCCTTCTACCGGCCGCCGTCATCTGCTGCTGATTATCGGGATTTTATTGATTGCCTCTACGCTACGCGTGACGTTTACCGGCGCAGCCCCGCTGCTGGACGCCATTCGCGCTGACTATGGTCTCTCCACCGCACAAACCGGGATGCTCACCACATTGCCGCTGCTGGCCTTTGGCCTGGTCTCCCCGCTGGCGGCAGGCGTCGGGCGCTGGCTGGGCATTGAACGTAGCCTGCTGGCGGCGTTAATCCTGATTTGTCTGGGCATCGGATTGCGTTCGCTCCCGTCCACCGCCCTGCTCTTTAGCGGCACGGCGATCATCGGCTGCGGAATTGCGCTCGGTAACGTTCTGCTGCCGGGTCTGATCAAACGCGACTTCTCACAGCATGTTGCCAGGATGACCGGGGCCTACTCGATAACCATGGGCGGAGCGGCCGCGCTGGGTTCAGCCATGGTGGTACCGCTGGCGCTGGCGGGTTTCGCCTGGCACGGCGCCCTCTTGATGTTAATGCTCTTTCCGCTGCTGGCGCTGCTGGTGTGGTTACCGCAAACGCGCAAGAGCGCGACCGCGCCGCTCACCGGTTCCGGCGCCATGCACAATCGCGGCATCTGGCGCTCCGCGCTCGCCTGGCAGGTCACGCTGTTCCTTGGCATCAACTCACTGGTCTATTACGTGATTATCGGCTGGCTGCCGGCCATTTTACAGAGCCTTGGCTACAGCGAAGCGCAGGCGGGCTCCCTGCATGGTTTGCTCCAGCTGGCCACCGCCGCCCCTGGTCTGGCGATTCCGCTGATTCTTCATCGTCTAAAAGACCAGCGCGCCATCGCGGTCAGTGTGGCGCTGATGTGCGCCATCAGCGCCTGTGGGCTGTGGTTCTGGCCGGGACAGGCGGTAGTCTGGACGCTTATCTTTGGTTTCGGTTCGGGGGCGACCATGATTCTGGGGTTGACGTTTATCGGCCTGCGCGCGAACTCCGCGCACCAGGCGGCGGCATTGTCAGGGATGGCGCAGACCATCGGATATCTACTGGCCGCCTGCGGACCGCCGCTCATGGGGAAAATTCATGATGCCAACGGCGACTGGCAGATCCCGCTTATCGCCGTGGCGCTGATTTCAGTCGTGATGGCGCTGTTCGGCGCGCTGGCCGGACGCGACCGGGAGATAAACGGATAATCGTCCGCTAAGCCGCCATGGCGATGGCGGCGATGCGACCTGAATCCTGTGAAATTAACCGGCGGTGAGATTATTGACTCGCGGCATGTAAAAACGCCTGCACCAGCGGTGAAGGACGCCCTTCCAGGGCATGACGTTCATGCTGGAACAAGGTCGCCACAAAAAACGGGTGCGTGATCAGCTCCACCGCGCGAATCTCGCCCTCTTCATCCCACCCGGTTACCCGCAGCTCCCCCTGTTCCAGTTCACGGGCAAAGCTGTCGGCAATACCGTAGTTACAGTGGTAGCCCTCTGCGATAGTATCGCGACCATACGCACGGGCAATCAGGGTATGAGCACGCAGTTCAATAGTGTCCGACTTTTCAACCAGCGAACAGCTTAGCGGCGCTATCACCATCCGTCCTGCGCTATCGGTTTCAGCATGGGCCGCATCCTGCCAGCCCATCACGTTACGCGCATATTCGATTATTGCGTGCTGAAAACCACCGCAGGTTCCGAGGAAAGGCACGCTGTTTTCGCGCGCGTAGCGAATGGCGGTAAACGCGCCCTCGGCATTTTCGTACGGGCTGGCGGGCACCACCCAGATAGCATCGTAATCCACCAGCGCGTCGGTATGGTGAATATCACGAGTTGCCAGCCAGTCATAGCGTACGGGCAGTTCCAGCACGGCGGCAGCGTCATCGATAGCGAGGGGGATAGCTTTATGGGCAATCACGTCAGGATTGTAGTCGCCAACCAGGGCAATACGCAGGGGGGTGTTCATAGCAGGATCCTTATGTCAGAGCGATTTTCGGGCAACACAAGGAAGCTCAGATTAGCGATCTCCTTCGCGGAACACAACCCCTGTTTTCATCGCGACACAGAGCCCTTCGCGCTTTCTGCTTGCTTTACGCGCGGGTAATTTCCGCGCGCAGGCGCTATTGTATAGCGCAGAGAAATCATGATGGACCGCCTATGAAAAGCAAAATTTTGGTCAGCGCCTGCCTGATGGGTTTTCAGGTTCGCTATAATGGCAGCGAAAAAGCGCGGCTCGCCGACGTACTGGCGCGCTGGCAGCGCGACGGTCGGCTGGTGATTCATTGCCCGGAGCTCGCCGCCGGGCTGCCGGTCCCCCGACTCCCGGCCGAAATCCTTCACGCCCAGGGTACGGATGTTATGCAGGACCGCGCGCGTATCGTTGAGAGCGACGGTCAGGACGTCACTCCGCACTATCAGCTGGCCGCCTGGCTGGCCCTGCGCGCGGCGCAGGAAGCCGGTTGCGAGGCCGCCTTGTTAACCGACGGCAGCCCGACCTGCGGCAGTCAGTTCATTTACGACGGGACGTTTAGCGGGCAGCGAAAGCCGGGTTCAGGCGTGGCGGCAACGCTGCTGCGTGAACACGGAATCACGGTTTTTTCCGAGCGACAGCTTCCCCAGCTCCTCGCCTGGATGCAACAGAGAGAGAATAGCGATGATTCACTGTAAACGCGTTTATGACCAGCCACAGCCCGGCGACGGTTACCGCGTCCTGGTCGACCGGCTCTGGCCGCGCGGTATGAAAAAAGAGGCGTTGCGCTACGATGAGTGGTGCAAATCGCTCTCGCCCTCTTCAGCGCTACGTAAAGCGCTGCACGGCGAGGCGATCGATTTCGCCAGCTTCAGTCAACAGTATCGCGAAGAGCTGGATGCCCGGCAAGACGAAGGATTACGCCTCGCCACGCTGGCTCATCAACAGCCATTAACCCTGCTGTATGCCGCCAAAGATACCCGGCAAAACCATGCGCGGGTACTGGCTGACTGGCTGGAAAGCCTGCCGGTTAAGGCTTAGCAGGATGGTCCCGGCGCCATAGCGTCCATTCATCCACGGTCTCTCCGCCGGGAAGTTTGCAGTCCGTACGTACGCCTTGCGGCGTCTGAACCGGAATCAGGCTACCGCCTTTCTGAGTACAGTAGACGGAAGCCGGGTTGGCCATGCCGATAGACTGCGGCGGCGGCGGGGCATCCTGTTGCTTCACGCAGCCAGCGAGGGCCAGCGGCAGCATCATTATCATCCACTTCATTTCTGCTCCTTCTTTGCACAGAGCACGTATTTGCCCTGATTCTTCATGGTTTCTCCATTTTAACTGCACTTTTGCTTCTTAGAGTAGCGCTTGTTCTCGAACGAACCAGAGAACAGATCATTCCATAATCAATGAGTTTTCCCCGTCGCCCCCGACGGGGCTTTTTTCCTGCTGCGATCGCAGGTATTCCCTTAACAAATATGTTAAATTTCTTGTATCTATGTTTACTCTTCGTTGGTAGCCGTTTTCCAGCATAAATGACGGACGGCCCCACCCGCGATCGGGAGCCGTACATTCATGTCAGATTTTATTCTTGCTCGCGTCTCGCAAACGCTCGCCACTGAACATTCCCTCGAAATGTTAGTCAGGCAGCTGCTTGAGATGCTGGAGCTGGTGACCCGAATGGAGTCGACCTACCTGACTCGTTTTGATTTAGCCGCGCAGCGCCAGCAGGTTCTGTATGCGCATAACAGCAGCGAAATGCAGATCCCGGAAGGGTTTTCGGTGCCGTGGAATGAGTCGCTGTGTAAGCGTGCAATCGACGAAAACTGCCGGTTCAGTAACGATGTCAACAGCCGCTGGCAGTCGTGCATTGCCGCTCAGGAGCTTGGTATCATCACCTTCTTCAGCATTCCCGTGCGCCTCGCCGATGGCTCGCTGTACGGCACGCTGTGTGCAACCAGCCGCCATAAGCAGCCCTATAACCTTGAAGCCACGCAGGTCATGGAGCTGTTCGCCAACTTAATTTCTCACTACGTCGAGAAAGAGACGCTGGTTGCCCGGCTTCGCGCCGCCAACGTGGCGCTGGAAATGCACTCCTGTACCGACGAACTGACCGGTTTAGCCAATCGCCGGGCGCTGTTTAAGCATCTGTCGGCCATGTTTCCCCGCGAGCGCGAACAGCAGCGTAATATTCTGCTGATCTTTATCGACCTTGACGATTTTAAAACGATAAACGATCGCTTCGGTCATCAATGCGGTGATCACTTTTTGATTCAAATCGGCGAACGCCTGAATGCGCATATTCGCCCGGGGGACCTGGTGGGACGTCTCGGCGGCGATGAGTTTTTGGTCGTCAGCCACGGGCTCGACAGGGGGCAGCAACAGACCTTTATTGCGACCCTGCGAGAGGCCCTGCGTGGGATTTACTGTGTTGGCGAACAGCGGATTAACTATCCCGGCGCCAGCTTTGGCGTCGCTGAGGTCAATCCGCAGGTTCAGGATGTCGAAAGTGCGCTGCGTGCTGCGGATGACGCCATGTATCAGGATAAAAAGTCCCGTCGGCGGAATGCCTTCCTGAATATTGATTAAAATCTGCTGGCGATATCCAGTATGATAGCGAGGTTTTCCGGTAAGCTGTTCGCATAGCAGGTAACGGCTTAATGATTTTGTGGCAGGACAGGTCGTATTTTTAGCTTCAGGGGTAACATCATGAGATTGGGTATTCTTTTCCCGGTGGCCATTTTTATCGTCGCCGTTATTTTTCTCAGTTGGTTTTTTGTCGGCGGCTACGCGGCTCCGGGCGGCGCGTGATGAAAAAAAGCACCATTCTGATGATTATCATCGCCATCGTTGCCCTGGCCGGCGTTCAGTTTGGCTGGTGGTAGTGTTTGCGACAAGAGATCATTGGTCAGCGTGTTATTGCGGAGTTATCCTATCCACTCAATAAGTTAACGCTATACACTCACTTCATCAGCCGATCCCGCAAGCTCTTTGCCCACGGACGGTGGACAACGGAGAAGTGAGAAATGAAAAAACCGATCGTGTTACCGTTGATTCTTGCGCTATGCACGCTGTTATCGGGATGTATTGTTGACGACGGTTATCACCACAGGCACCACCATCATCATTATGATGGCCGCGGCTGGTAACAGAAATGAAGCAGGGCGAACGTCCGTTCGCCCCGTCGTTTTAGTCCTGGCGGTCAGAACCTAAAAAGATGAAGCCCAGCGGAATCGAAAACAGCAGCGTGAACACGATGCTGTAGACGGTCACCATCGCCCCCTGCAGGAAAAACATCGATGTGCTCCATTCGGAGTACGGCATGTTGTATTCGCTAACGACCCCACCAAACGTTGCTCGCCCCACCACGGTGAGCGCGATGACAAACACAATCCCTATCGACAAGAAAAATTTCTTGCTGTTTTTGTTGCTGATGAGTTTTTGCACAAGCATCCAGGTTCCCTTTTCTCCGACTGATAATCGGCGGTATATGTAACATTAATGCAATAAAAATTGAAGGGTTTTTGTTACAAGCCAGAGGATATGGCGATCTGGCCGGGATCACTACCGGCCAGCGGTTTATGATTGCAGGGTTGCCAGACGGGCGGCAAAACCAACAAACACCAGACCAATCAAACTGTTGCCAATTTTTGCCAGTTTCTTTCTGGTCTTGACGTAGCGCGTCACGAACGAACCGGACAGGATCAGGAAGCTCATATACATAAAGCTAATCACCTCCAGCGTCAGCGCAAGGATAAAGAACGCCAGCCCGGGCGTGCTGGCATTGACGTCGATGAACTGCACGAAAAAAGAGACATAGAAAAGAATAGCTTTGGGATTCGTCAGGCTCAGCGTCAGCGAGCGTTTCAGAATCGCGCTCCCCGGTTCAGCCCCGGCATCCGCGTGCCCTTCCCGCTGAGTCAGCACGGAATAGAGCATTTTGCCTCCCAGCCACAGCAGGTAAATCGCCCCCAGATAGCGCACGATATTAAACAGCACCGGCGTGGTCTTAATCAGGGTCGCGACGCCGGCAAAGGCCAACAGCATCAGCACCGCGTCGCCGATAAACACGCCAGCTGCCGCCAGGTAGCCCTTCTTAACGCCGTGCGCGATACCGGTTTTCAGTACAAAAAAGGTATTAGGGCCGGGCACCAGGATGATAAAAATAGCCCCGATCAGATAGGTCAGATAATTCAACACACCAAACTCAGCGAACACGCTGCACTCCTTCGCTTTCAACATAAAAACACGATCGCGCTCACGTTAACGCAACTGCCGCGATTTTGAAAGCGCTTACGGTGCGGGTTAGCTTAGTAGAGCGAGCCTTCGCCCAGCGGGCGGGTTTTAAAGCGCCGATGGACCCACAGGTATTGCTCCGGCGCGCGCAGAATCTCTTTTTCAATCACCCGGTTGATGTAGCTGGCCGCATCCTGTTTATCTTCGCCAGGATAGTCATTGAGCACATCGCTGATGTGCAAGGTGTAACCTTTACGGTCCATCTTACGTACCATGCTGATGCTCAGCATCTTCGCACCGGAGAGACGCGACAGGACATAGGTACCGTTTGTCGTCGCCGCCTGAGGGACGGAGAAGAACGGCGCAAACACGCTGCCTTTCGGGCCGTAGTCCTGATCCGGGGCGAACCATACCGCTTCGCCGGCTTTCAGCGCGTGCACCAGACCCGATAAATTACGCCGATCGATCATCGCTTTATTCGAACGCAGACGTCCGCGGGTTTGCACCCACTCCATCAGCGGGCTGTTATGCGGGCGATAGGTCGCCATCATCGGCCGACACAGGCCCATGGTACGACCGCCGAGTTCCAGCGACATAAAGTGCACGCCAACGACCATCACGCCCTGCCCGGCACCTAACGCTTTGTTCAGATTTTCAAAGCCTTCAACGGCGAACCATTTTTTCACCCGCTCATCGCTCCAGAACCAGGCCATCCCGGTTTCGATAAGCCCCATGCCCAGCGACATAAAATTCTGCTCAATCATCTTGTCCCGCGCTTGCAGCGACATGTCCGGAAAACAGAGTTCGAGATTGCGTCGGGCAATATGTTCACGACGCTTAAGGAAACGGCGTGACGCCTTCCCTGCGCTGGTGCCGATGATGTGTAACAGAGGATAGGGTAGTTGCACGATTAACCAGAGGATGGCCAGGCCAAACCAGGTCCCCCAGTTGCGAGGGTGCAGAAGACTTTTATTAAAAGCGCAAGACATGATTTTTCCTGTAAACATCAATAAATGAGTAGCGCTTAAGGAAAAAACGAAGTCCATTCATCAGTCGTTAGGCGGTACGTATGGCAACTGTGACAATAGTAATCCGGCTAAATTCACTCCGGCAAGTAAAAAACATCCCTGAGCAGAAAAAAACATAACCCCCTCACAGTTGTTACAGAATGTAAAATAAAATAGCAGATCTGATGACAAATATTTACTGAAGCAATCCTTTCCTCGCTAATTATTTCGATTTGCTGATTGCACATAATTAAATCAGTTTGTACTCATCCACCGCATATCGCTGCGCAATCCCTGTCATCACTGGCCGGCGACACCTTGCCAACCGGCCAACCCGCTGACGACGGCGCAGGGGTAAAAGTACAAACGTTGCTAAAGAATCCACGCGAGTCAATATAACTATTTCCCATATTTCAGAACCAGGATCTATAAATAGCATGTAACGTATCTTTTCATTCATTTTCTATATATAAAATAAGAATCACCTTATTTTATAAATCCGCTGAATGTCTGGCGCTTGCGGCAAATAAATCGCATATTATTCGTATATAACGAACAATTATCATTTTTTATCCCCACTCTTCGGCGCTAACCCGTCGGTGAAACAGGTCCGAGACCTGATAGCGTAAAATCGACAACATTTTATAATCGCAACAATCACTTATTGAAATTAGTCTTGCCGCCGCGCATTTTTGCGCCCCCTTTTAATTGTAATGATAACCATTCTCATATTAACATATCGCTATTGATAACCTGTTTTGAAGCCGATCATGTCTCAGCTTTCCGCCGTCACACCGCCCACGCTCGCCTCGCTGTATCAAGCCCATCACGGCTGGCTGACACACTGGTTAACCGTTAAGCTGCAATCCGCCTTTGACGCCGATGATGTGACTCAGGATACCTTTCTGCGCATCATGGGCAGCGAATCCCTCAGCGCTATCCGCGATCCTAAATCCTTCCTGTGCGTCATCGCCAAACGGGTGATGATCGACAGGTTTCGTCGTCATGCGCTGGAACGCGCGTGGCTGGAGATGCTTGCCCGCCTCCCGCAAACTCAGGCCCCTTCACCGGAACAACTGCACCTTCAACTGGAGACGCTGCAGCAGGTCGATGCCATGCTTGATGGTCTGAGCCGGAAAGCCCGCGCGGCCTTTTTACTTTCGCAGCTGGAGGGGCTGACCTATGCCGATATAGCCGAACGTCTGACGGTCTCGGTAAGCTCGGTGAAAAAATATGTCGCCAGGGCAACCGAACACTGTCTGCTCTTTCGCCTCGAGAATGGCCTGTGAGTTCCGCGTTATCCGAATCCCGTCGGCAGGCTCTGCGTTCCGCCTCGCACTGGTACGCGGTATTAAGCGATGGTCGCGCCAACCCGCAGCAGGAGGCCCGCTGGCAACAGTGGTATCAACAACACCGCGATCACCAATGGGCGTGGCAGCAGGTCGAAAACCTGCGCCAGCAGATGGGACAACTTCCCGGCCCTCTTGCCAGCCGGACGCTCAATGACAGCCGCCTGACCCGCCGCCAGGTGCTCAAAGGCGTGCTGCTGCTGCTCGCCGCTGGCGGCAGTTGGCAGATGTGGAACAGTGAACTGGCGGAAGGATTGCGCGCCGATTACCGGACGGCAAAAGGCCTGCCGCTGCGGCAAACGCTCAACGACGGTACTCTGCTGACGCTCAATACCGACAGCGCCGCCGATGTGCGTTTCGATGACCGCCAGCGCCTGATACGCCTGCGCTACGGCGAAATTGCCATTACCACTGCCCGTGACCGCCAGCAGCGACCGTTTCGCGTCCAGACCCGCGACGGTTTACTCACCGCGCTGGGCACCGAATTTACCGTCCGTCAGTTGACCCGTGAGACGCGCCTGACGGTACAACAGCACGCCGTGGAGGTGGCGCTGCCAGACGGCCAGCGGACGATTATCCACGCGGGCGAGAGCCTGTGGTTTACCCGCGATGCCTTCTCCCGCCTTCAGCCGCTGAACAGCAGCGATGCCAGCTGGACACAGGGCGTTCTCAGCTTCCGCGATCGGCCTCTGCGCGAGGTGATCGCCACCCTGTCCCGCTATCGCCCCGGGGTCTTACGCTGCGATCCCGCCGTCGCCGGTTTACGCCTGAGCGGCACCTTTGCGCTGGGCGATAGCGATGCGATTTTGCATATCATCGCGCAGACGCTGCCGGTAAAACTGCAGTTTGCCACCCGCTACTGGGTCACTGTTGTCGCGGCCTGAGAAAAAAACAAAAAATTCGCCTTCTCGATTGTCCCTTTTCACCTGCTCGTTCGACTTAACAGGTGATGACAACCAAAAACGATCGTGGAGAACACATGACGCCTTTACGCGTATTACGCAAACCCATGCCTCTGGTGATGGCAATCCGTTTAAGCCTGCTGCCGCTCGCGGGGCTGACCGCAGCGTCCGCTTATGCCGCCACGCAGTTTGACATTGCCGCCGGGGATCTGGACAGCGCTCTGCACCAATATGCCGCCCGTAGCGGGATCACGCTCTCAGCGGATGCCAGCCTGACCCGCGGAAAACACAGTGCTGGCCTGCGCGGCAGCTATGAGGTGGAAGACGGTCTGCAAACGCTGCTCACCGGCAGCGGCCTGCGGCTGAAATCGCTGGGCAATCATGCCTGGACGCTGGAACCGGCGCCGGTTGATACGGAATCGACGCTGACGGTGGTCGGCGACTGGCTTGGCGAGGCGCGGGAAAACGACGTTTTTGAACACGCCGGCGCCCGCGATGTTATCCGCCGCGACGATTTCGCCAAAACCGGCGCCAGCACCATGCGCGAAGTCCTGAATCGCATTCCCGGGGTCAATGCGCCGGAAAATACCGGTACCGGCAGCCACGATCTGGCGATGAACTTTGGTATCCGGGGCCTGAACCCACGCCTCGCCAGCCGTTCGACGGTGCTGATGGACGGTATCCCGGTCCCCTTCGCCCCCTACGGTCAACCTCAGCTCTCGCTGGCGCCGGTATCGCTCGGCAACATGGAGGCGGTGGATGTCGTTCGCGGCGCGGGCGCCGTGCGTTACGGGCCGCAAAACGTGGGTGGGGTCGTGAACTTTGTCACTCGCGCCATCCCGCAGGATTTCGCCATCGCGGGCGGGGTGGAAGGACAGCTCAGCCCGAACTCCTCGCAGAACAATCCCAAAGAGACCCACAACCTGATGCTGGGCGGTAGCGCCGATAACGGACTGGGGGCGGCACTGCTCTATTCCGGCACCCGCGGCAGCGACTGGCGTGAACATAGCGCCACGCGCATCGATGACGTGATGCTGAAAGGCAAATATGCGCCAAACGCGACGCACACGTTCAACAGTTTGCTGCAGTACTATGACGGCGAAGCCGATATGCCCGGCGGTCTGTCCCGCGCCGATTATGCTGCCGATCGCTGGCAGTCCACCCGCTTAAAAGATAGCTTCTGGGGACGACGTCAGCTCGCCAGCCTCGGCTACCAGTTCCAGCCTGATGCGCAGCGCAAGTTCAATATCCAGGGCTTCTATACTCAGACATTGCGCAGCGGCTATCTGGAGCAGGGAAAACGTACAACCCTTTCCCCGCGTGAATACTGGGTTCGCGGCATCGAACCGCGTTACAGCCAGAGCTTTATGCTCGGCGCCTCCGCTCACGAAGTCGGCGTCGGCTATCGCTACGTAAATGAATCCACGCACGAGATGCGCTACACCACCCCCACCGTCAGCGGCAAGCTACCCGACACCAACAGTCCGTACGACCGCGATACCCGCTCAGGGACCGAGGCTCACGCCTGGTATATCGACGATCGCATCGATATCGGCAACTGGACGGTCACGCCGGGCATGCGTTTCGAACATATTGAGTCTTACCAGGACAACAACCTGAAAGATACCCGCCAGCAGGTGAGCTATAACGCCCCGCTGCCGGCGCTTAACGTACTTTACCACCTCACAGACAGCTGGAATCTTTATGCCAATACAGAAGGATCGTTCGGTACCGTACAGTACAGCCAAATTGGCAAGGCTGTGCAAAGCGGCCATGTGGAACCGGAAAAAGCCCGTACCTGGGAAGTCGGCAGCCGCTACGACAACGGCGCGCTGAGCGCAGAGATGGGGCTGTTCCTGATTAACTTTAACAATCAGTACGACGCCAACCAGACCAACGATACCGTGACCGCCCGCGGCAAAACTCGGCACAGCGGGCTGGAGACCCGGACGCGTTACGACCTTGGCGATCTCAATTCGCAGCTGGACAACCTGTCGGTCTATGCCAGCTATGCCTATGTCAACGCCATCATTCGTGAGAAAGGCGACACCTACGGCAACCAGGTGCCTTTCTCGCCCAGGCATAAAGGCACGATCGGAGTGGACTACAAACCGGGCAACTGGACGTTCAACCTCAACAGCGATTTTCAGTCCAGCCAGTTCGCTGACAACGCCAACACCGTGGAAGAGAGCGCTGACGGCAGCACCGGCCGCATTCCGGGCTATATGCTGTGGGGCGCCCGCGTCGCCTATGATTTTGGCCCGCAAATGGCCAACCTCAACCTGGCATTCGGCGTGAAAAACATTTTCGACCACGCGTACTACACCCGCTCCTATGATGATAACAACAAAGGTATTTATGCCGGTCAGCCGCGTACCTTGTATCTGCAAGGCGCCATGACCTTCTGATGATGCAGCGGTGACGGAACACCTTGTGCTGCTGTTCCGTCACCGTCCCGGCATGGGCGGTGACGGTGGCGTTTGCGCGCGGCTTTGCGCCTTGAGTCCCTGTACTGGTTTCACGCCGCCAACGCCTTTCGAGAAACCGCGCGTCCTTCAGCGGCGGCAAGCGTTCATCACCCCATCATCGTTCCGGTTCTAAAATTCGTTTTGCCAATGGTCAAAATAGCCAGCTATCATCCCGGCGGCGAAATAACGCAACCGGCTCACGACAATGTATTTTCTTTTTATGAGCAAAATGATTAACTGACGACTGTTAAAGACTTTTTTCACGCTTTATGTGCCTTTGTCGCCACGCATTATGGGCTTGAGTATTGCTATAAATGAAATTATCCCGGAATTTACTTACCGATCATTTCGCTGCGTACTGGCGTCTCTTTCCCCCGGCTGGCGTTATCTGGACACAGATCACCAGAATGAGCCGATATTATCCCGATCACGCGGATGGAGAAAAACGATGCGTCTCGCCTTAAAATCAGCATTGATGCTAACCACGCGCGTTATACAGATAATCAACCCGGAACTTCAGTTGCATATGCAGCGCACGGCGTTAATTGCCCTCGAACTCTCGCTGGCCCTGAAGCTGCCGCGAGCGCAACAGCAGACCATATTTTGCGCCGCGCTGCTTCACGATATTGGCGTGCTCGGCGATAAACGAATCGTTACGTCGCTGAATGACATCGATAATATCGAAGACCCCCACCAGCAGCGGGGCGCCGAGATGCTCGACGGCTTACCCACCTTCGCGCCCGTTTTGCCTCTTATTCGCCATCACCATTTTAACCCGGCGCGTAAAGGCAACCTCGAAGAGCATATCGTTTTTTTTGCCGATGCTTTTGAACGTCTGCTCTCTGGCGGAAATATCACCACCAATCATTACCCCGACATGATCATCGACACCTTTCGCACCTTGCATCAAGCGATCGATCCGATGCTCTGTGACACCGTCTGCCAGCTCGCGCAAAAAGAGCATTTCTGGCTGCATCTTCACCCCGGACATATCCAGAGGATGCTGGAAATCATCGGCCCGATAAACGAGCTGTCCATCGATATCGACGGGCTAAAAGATATTTGTTTGTTAATCGCCAAAATTGTCGATACCTACAGCAGTTTTACCGCCAGCCACAGTATTATGGTCGGCGAAATATCCCACCTGCTGGCAACCTATATGCATCTGCCGGAAGAAGAGTGTAAAAAAATCGAGATTGCCGGTTATTTGCACGATATTGGTAAAATTAATATCCCGCTGGATATCCTGGAAAAGCAGGGTGAACTCACCCCTGATGAACTGCGTCATGTGCGAGAACATAGTTATATGACCGGTGAAATTCTCAGCACCTTTAGCGAACTGGGGGAAATCATTAACTGGGCGGCGAACCATCATGAAAAACTCGATGGCAGCGGCTATCCGCTGCATCTGAATCAGGATTATCTGCAGCTGCCTGACCGGATCATCGCCATTGCCGATATCTTTACCGCCCTGACCGAAGATCGCCCCTATCGCGTCGCCATGCGTTATCAGGATGCCTTACAGCTGATAGAGAACGATGTTATAAATGGCGCCCTGGATAAAGATGTTTTTTGTACGTTATGCCAGCATGCCGATACGCTGCATAGCACGATTATTTGCAAAAAACGCCGCTAACCCTCTGCCCGGAAATGGGCCGAAGCGGGTTCTATAATTAGACCTGACCTCATTTGTTCATCTGCATGCAAGGAAAATTCGGGTGAGAATCGCCACCATGACCAACTGGGCCTACGGGATCACCGTTTGCCTGACCATCACTTCCGGTATTGCCATGCTGATGGCGTCCAGCGCGGAGACGGCCGAACGCCGGGCCGTACAGCAGCGGCAGATCTTCGATCAATTAACTGAATCGGTTGAAACCGAGAGCTGGGAATTATCCGACCTCGCTCGCGCTTACGTCATTAACAAAAATCCGGATCTCTTACAGGAATACCGCCAGCAGGCCCGTTCGCTGAAGACGATAGAGCAGCGGCTGGAAAAGCTGAAAGATCAGGGAGCGACCTCCCAGGAGCTGCTGTTGCTGCGCGAGGGGCTGCAGATAGCGGATGAGCTACAGGATGAACAGCAGACCGCGCTTGTCAGTATTGAACGTGGCGCAGACAACGAGGCGATCGCCCTGCTCTACGGCAAGCCTTATGAACAGGATCTGGACCGGGTACAGACGCAGATCGATCACTTCCGCCTGATGCTGGAAGGCCGGGCCGCCAGCGCCATTGCGCAAGCCACGGCAAAATCGCACACCTGGCGTACCTTATCAGAAATCATGGTCGCCCTGACGGCGCTGATGTTCCTGTTTGTCCTCGGGTTTATCCTTCAACGGCGGGTATTGTACCCGGTTGTCCGTTTAAGCGATGTGGTACAACGCCTTGCCTCACAGGATTATGCCGTCGAAGCCCCCCGCTTCACGCAGATCGATGAGATTGGCGATATGGCCCAGGCGATCCGTATTTTCCGCGAAAATGGCCTCGCGCGTCAGCGTCTTGAGCAAGAGCGGGATGCTGACTGGGCGATTCGCGAATTGCTGGCGCGCATGACCCAGCGTCTGCAAGGCTGCGAATCTTTTGAGGATGTCATCAAGGTCGCCGAACTCTTCGCTCCGCATATCGCCCCC
Source organism: Raoultella sp. T31 (assembly GCF_002806725.1). NCBI lineage: Bacteria > Pseudomonadati > Pseudomonadota > Gammaproteobacteria > Enterobacterales > Enterobacteriaceae > Klebsiella > Raoultella sp. T31. The sequence continues at coordinate 32,794 of NZ_PIBO01000022.1, read as the reverse complement.
GCGATTCCCGGACGCCTGTATGTTCTCGAAACCAACCCCTGGCAGTTGCGCTGCGTGGCGCAATGGCTCTCGCCGCCGGATGAACCCGATGTCTTCTACCCTGACAACTGCTGGGCCGTGCGCCGGGGGTTAAGCCATCCGCCGGTCAATGGTGAGCCAGACATCGCCTGTTCGCACCTGCCCGAGGCCTGCATTCACCAATCGCTTTGCGTGCCGCTGGTTGCGCAAGGGGAAGCGATCGGCCTGCTCTCCTTCAGGAACGTCACCTCTGCCACCGCCCCTTCTCGCGCCTATCTGGAACTGATGGCCGAAGCGCTGGGCCTGGCGCTGGCAAACCAGCGTCTGCGCAGCGCGCTGCTGGAAAAAGCGCTGTTCGATTCGCTCACCGGGCTGCGTAATCGTCATCATCTGGATGATGCCCTGAATACGCAAATCAATCTCGCGGTGCAAAACCATACGCCGCTGAGCTGCCTGATGATCGATATCGATCACTTCAAAATGATTAACGATCGGTATGGTCATGAAGCCGGCGATCTGGTGATCAAGAGCGTAGCGGCGATTGTGCAACGCGCGGTACATGACAGAGGGATGGCTTTTCGCTACGGCGGCGAGGAGTTTCTGGCGCTGCTTGCCGGCGCCAGTGAAGAGTCGGCCCGGACCTGCGCCCAGGAGATTTACGACAATGTCCGCAGCCTGACCCTGCGCGATGGCCTCAACGATATTGGCCAGGTGGATGTCTCGATAGGCATTGCCAGTTTTCCGCAGCATACCCAGAGCGACAGCCTGCTGCGCGCCGCGGATGCCGCGCTTTACCGGGCCAAAGAGCAGGGTCGCTCCAGAATCGTCAGTTTCGGCATGCTGAAAACCGACTAAAGACCATAAGGGGATAAGCTGGCCGCTTATCCCCGCACCAGCAGATGGGTGGCTATCCCCCATGTCACCAGCGATAAGCGGCCTTCAGCACGCTCCAGGATCGAGTAGCTGCCATTCAGATGCGCATAGCGGGGAAAGTTCTCCAGGCCGTGGCCGTCAAGTCTGGAGACAACCGCCTGAATCACCTGACCATGAGAAACCACGCACACACACCGATCCCCGGCCTCAGCGGCGTCAAGCAGCGCCGCTGTCGTTCTGTCGGCGGCCTCGGTCAGCGACTCGCCGTGCGGCGGTTTCACATTCGGATCGCCGGAGTAGATTGTCTCGAACAGCCTGCGCCTCTCGTCATCAAGTTGTGGGTAGACCGTGCCCTCTAATGGCCCCAACCCCCGTTCCACAAGCCGCGAATCAAAGCGGATCGGACAGGCAAAATGGGCCGCGATCGGCATGGCCGCCGCGACGGCGCGACCTGCTGGAGAAGAGACCACCCGATCGATCTTCTCGCCATCAAGCGCGCGGATCAGCGCCGCAATTTGTCGATGCCCGCGCGCGGTCACCGGGCTATCAAGGTGCCCCTGCAGGCGGTTAACGCCATTCCATTCGGTTTCACCATGTCTTACGAGCAATATCTTCATTAACGGCATCGGGTTACGAGTTATCGGGCAACATTACCATCCGCAGAGAATAAAAAGAAAGCGCTCCCCTGACACGCTTCCCGTTAACGGTCAGAGCGCCCGGCAAAACGCAAAGAGGCCGTGCTTGCTCACGGGCGTTTCTCGCTTTCTGACCGCCGCCGCGCGGGTGGCAGAAAAAATGAAATAAGGATGTTATGATCGCCGGCAAATGATGCCGGCATTAACCTGAGGGGCTACTGAATGAATAATGAAATACCGCTAAAATATTATGACATCGCCGATGAGTACGCGACGGAATGCGCAAAGCCGGTCAGTGAATCAGAACGCGATCCTCTGGCGCGCTATTTTCAGCTGCTGCTCACGCGTCTCATGAACAACGAGGAGATCAGCGAAGAGGCCCAGGGCGAAATGGCGCGTGAAGCCGGTCTTCATCCGGATCGGATCGATGAGATTGCGATGTTCCTCAATCAATGGGGCAATGAGTAGCTCCCCTGGCTCTCTGACCAGGGTAAACCGGCGTGTGGTTATTCTGCTGCACGCCATTCTCTCTCGCGTAGTCCAAATTTATCGTCCAGACTGAAACCAAAGGCGTGGTCTGCGCAGGCATTGTGCATTACACTGCGCGCTGCAAAAATTGAGTTAATACATGATTAAGTAGGTGGTAATGGCGATGAACGGAACGATCACAACTTGGTTTAAAGATAAAGGTTTTGGATTTATCAAAGATGAAAACGGCGATAACCGCTATTTTCATGTGATTAAGGTCGCCAATCCTGAGCTGATTAAGAAAGATGCGGCGGTGACCTTCGAACCCACCACCAATAACAAGGGTTTGTCAGCTTATGCGGTGAAAGTGGTGCCGGAAAGCAAATACATCTATATCGCCGGCGAGCGTCTGAAGCTCACGTCGATCAAATCCTACCTGGTCTACAGCGAAGAAGTGCCTGCCGATACCCGCATTGATAAAGAAAATGCGGTGCTGTCCGTGGGGATCCTGATGAGCAGCATCAAGCCGAAATCCGACGTTAAGCCCGGTGATATGCGCTCGCTGAAAAAACTGGCGATCACCACTTTTCAGGGTACGACATTGATCTTCTCGGAAGATGAGATTGACATCGATACCACGGTGAAACTGCTTAAAGTCTGAGCGCATGGCCTCTGAGCCTGGGCCGACATTCTGCCCCCTTGTGGCGTAGCCTGTCGGCCCCAGGCACACCGCGCTTAATACGCCTTCTCTCTCCCGAACCCGCAATTGTATGGCGCTATTGCGGCCCTGCGTGCGGTGCCCGTCTTCACCAGACTCACCCCGGCGCATTCGCGTCATTCACTTCATGCAGGTCATGCATTCACCACACCTTGCAAGATGGCCTGCTGACGATCCAGGGTGAAAATGCGCCACTCCACCTGCCGGGCATTCAGCACAAACAGGGCCGTAGCCAGGGTATTCTCCTCATCCGGATCCTGCGGCGATAGACGGTATATCGGTAGTTCCGCATCCTGCCTGTCGGATAGTATTGCCAGGGCGCCAGCGGCATCCAGTTGCGATGACGTTGTTAACTCGTCAATAAGGCGAGCCTGGCGCGAGGCGGAACTGTCGGTGATCACCTGCTGCACATCCCCGAGCGATTCGTGGATCAAATGGTTAGCATGGCCAAATACGCCATCCAGCAAACGCACGGAATAACCGGAGCCGGTCGCTTCAATGCTGAACAGACGACTATCCCCGCACTGTCCAAGGGTGTGATGGAACGCGCCTGAACGCGGCGCTGAGGTTAAAACGGCAATGGCCTCATCCAGCGTCCCGGAGTTCAGCGCAGCGCGCGCGAGGATTTGCCGCGGTATACCGACGGGCCGGTGCAGCGCGCGAATGTTGTTTACGGTATTCACGATCCCCCGGGCATTGACTGCGAAGGTATGACCGCAAAGCGAACCTGGGTATGCAAAGCTGGAAAAGGCCATCCCCTCGGTGGGTGAAATACTGACCCACGCGCAATCGTCGCGTAACTGCGGGAAACCGTCTTCGTTGTGGGCGATAATGCTCTCCCCCTCGGGGCTCGCCCCCGCTACCGTGGTACAGCCATCGGACGTGGATCGCACTAAATCGCCCCGGCAGTTCCAGGCGAAAACTTCGTCAACCGGCGCCTGTAACCCCGCCGCCATACCGGCCAGCTCTTGCCAAATCAGCGGAAACTGCTTTTCAACCAGGGCTCGCATCGCCTGGGTTTGAGCGCTGTCTTTCATCGCGATGACCGTTTGCCACAGCGGAATATGTACCAGTTTTTGATGCCAGGCGCGGCGGCCGAACTCGCCCAAACGTTGACCAACGGCAAACGGAGAGCCACTAATTGTTATTTTTTGCATAGGGTTATTATCCACTTCTGTTCAGGATACGTGTTGCAGGAATTCTTTCAGGCGCGGATTGGTGCTCGCGTTTAGCAGCATATCAGGTGCGCCATCTTCGGCAATGGTTCCGCCATCAATAAAGATCAAGCGCGATGCCACGTCACGCGCAAAGCCAATTTCGTGCGTGACAATGACCATGGTCATCCCTTCATCGGCCAGCGAGCGCATGACCTTTAGCACTTCATGGCGCAGTTCAGGGTCAAGCGCGGAAGTGGGCTCATCGAACAGCATCATTTTCGGCTTCACCGCCAGCGCGCGCGCAATCGCCACGCGCTGCTGTTGGCCGCCGGATAACTCCGCTGGATAGTGGTTAGCGCGCTCCTTCAGACCGACGCGATCCAGCAACGCCAGCGCCTGTTCGCGTGCCGCCGCTTTACTCTGCTTACGCACCCGAATGGGGCCAAACATCACATTCTCCAGCGCGGTTAAATGCGGAAAGAGATGGAACTGCTGGAACACCATACCCGCTTCACGGCGGATATCGCATTCGTTGGCGTGCGGATCGGTAATATGCATCCCCGCCACCAGCAGCGTGCCAGAGCTAATCTCCTCCAGCTTATTGATACAGCGCAGCAGCGTCGATTTACCCGACCCCGATGGCCCGATAATCACCACCACTTCTCCGGCTTCAATTTTCAAATTGATATCATGCAGCACGGGCGTCGTGCCGAAGCTTTTAGATACTGCGCTAAATTCAACCATGCTCATAAAATGTGGATCCTTTTCTCTAGTTGCTTCAGCAGAAAACTCAGGCATAACGTCACCATCAGATAAATCAACGCCACTGCCGTCCACACTTCCAGGGCGCGAAAGTTTCCGGCAATAATTTCCTGTCCTTGCCGCGTTAACTCAGCCACACCGATAACAATGAACAACGAAGTATCTTTAATGCTGATAATCCATTGGTTACCCAGCGCTGGGATCATACGCCGCAATGCCAGAGGCATAATCACATGCCAGATGGTGTTACGTTGCGATAATCCCATTGCCAGACTGGCTTCTTTAAAGCCTTTATTGATTGATAAGATTGCGCCACGCGTTATTTCGGCGATATAGGCCCCGGAGTTAATCATAATCGTCGCAATCGCGGCGGTAACCGGGTCGATACGCACAGGCAATATCATCGGCAGAGCGAAATAAATAAACATCACCTGCACCATGATCGGCGTACCGCGAATTAACTCAACAAACACTAACGACAGCGTTTTCGCGATCCGGCCGCCAAACGCCCGGCAGGTTCCGGCGAATAAACCAATAATAAACCCACCCAACAGACCTGACAGCGAAATAATCAATGTCAGTTGCAATCCCTGCAACAGCAGCGGCAGGGATTGCCATATATAATGACTATCAAAATTCATAATAAAACCGGCTCAGAAGGAATATGGGCCGAATTTCTCCGGCCAGAAGACGTTATTTAGGCTGTTTGTCAAACCACTTCACATAAATTTTGCCGTAAGTTCCATCTGCGCGTAATGCCTCAAGCGCGGCGTTGATCTTTGGCGTCAGGCTGCTGTTTTTCTGCATCGCGAAGCCATACTGCTGTGGCAAAATGCTATCGGTTTCCCCGGTGGATTTGACTTTACCACCGCCGGCCGTCTTCACGTAATAGAGCACGTTCGGTGAGTCATGTACCACGGCGTCGAGGTTCCCTGCCTGCAGATCGAGATAGGCATTGTCGATATTCGGAAATTCAATATAGTTAGCTTTGTATTTCGATTTCATAAAGGTCGCGGCGGCGGTGCCTTGTTTAAGCCCCACTTTTTTGCCTGCCAGGTCGCTGAAGCGGGTGATGCTATTATCACCTTTCTTCACCGCTATTAACAAATCAGCGTTATAATATCCGTCGCTAAAATCGACAACCTGTTTTCGTGCATCGGTAATGGTAATACCCGCCATTGCCACATCTAAATTACGCGATTGCAAGCCAGGAATTAACCCACTAAAATCCATGGGGCGTAACTCGTAGCTTATATTCATTTTTTTAGCAATAGCATCCCACAGGTCGATATCAAAGCCTACGTATTTATCACCTTGTTTAAATTCAAAGGGGACAAATGCCGTATCAACACCCACCGTTATTTTATCCTGCGCCGCAGCTAAAAAACTGGTGGGGCATGCGACCAGTGCCAGTGTAATTTTTAATTTGCTAATAAAAGTAGACATAATAACCCTCAACGTCGATGAGAAAGTATATAACAGAACAGATGTTGCGCCCGCTGAAGGGCTAACAACCGGTGTGTGTATTCCATGACAAATTAAGCAAGCAACCTGGAGTGAAGAAAAAAGACTCTCCAGTTTGCCGGTCAATTATTTAAGCGGGAATAATCTCATCCCCGGTATCGGGTACTGGCGTCTGCGCGCCGTTCATAATCATAGAAAGTAAACTGTAATAACCATTAATGCCCATCAAATCGACCACGCCCTTTTCTCCCCAAAGCGCGATGGCGTGTTGCCAGGTATCATCGCTGATTCTTTTCTCTCGGTGCAGCTGCTGGCAGAAGTGATAAACCACCCACTCATCCGCTTGTAAATCCACCGGCAGACAGCATTCATTAATCGCCTGTACCGCCGCGGCTGAAATGCCCTTCTCACGGGCAATAGGCGCATGAATCGCCCATTCCACCGGCTGGGACCAATGGCGCGCGGTCATGAGAATAGCCAGTTCAGACAACCGTTGTCCGAGCGCGCTGCGATAGCGCAGGTACTCCCCCATGCGCTGTGCATGGGCCATCAATTCGGGGCTGCGCAGCAGCGGTTCAAAGGGCGGCAACAGTGCGCCGCGGGGGCCGTTAATGATCTCCTCCGCCAGCGGGCGCTGATGTTCATCCCACTCCTGTTCGGCCAGCGGCGGTAAACGATTCATCATACTGGCCTCGCTAACTTGTGCGTCTCTGCACGAATGACCTGATGCAGCGTATCAACCACGAAATCAAGCTGCGGTTGCGTAATGATAAACGGCGGGGCTATCAGAATATGATCGCCATATTGTCCATCGATGGTTCCTCCCAGCGGGTAGACCATCAGGCCACGGGACAGACAGTTGGCCTTGATTGCCGCATGCAGCTTTAATGCGGGATCGAACGGGGTTTTGTCCCCTTTGTCATAAACCAACTCCACGCCGGCAAACAGGCCACGTCCACGAGTGTCCCCGACATGCGGTAGCTCACCCAGCACATCACGCAGCGCGTTTTGTAGGTAATGCCCCTGTTGTTTCACCGCATCCAGCAAGTTATCGCGCTCGATAACCTGCTGGACCGCCAATGCGGCGGCGGCGGCAGTGGCGTGACAGATATAGGTATGTCCATGCTGGAACAGACCGCTGCCGGCCTGAAGCGCGGCAACAATCTTCTCGCTGGCCAGCACCGCGCCGATCGGCTGATATCCGCCCCCCAGGCCTTTAGCGATGGTCACCAGATCCGGGACAACGTCATCCTGCTCGAAGGCGTGCAGCGTGCCGGTACGCCCCATGCCGCACATCACTTCATCGGCAATATACAAAATGCCGTATTTATCGCACAGCTGACGCACGCCGCGCAGGTAACCCGGGGTCGGCGGGGTCGCACCGGTTGTCGCGCCGACCACCGTTTCTGCGCAGAAACCGATAATGGTTTCCGGGCCGGCCTCGATCATTGCCTGCTCCAGTTCCAGCAGCAAACGATCGGTATACTGCTGCTGGCTCTCATCCTCGCGACGGTCGCGGTATTCATTGCAGGCGGCGACGCGAATCACGTCGATTAGCAGCGGCGCGAATTGACGACGACGCCACTCATTGCCTCCCACGGCCAATACCCCCAACGTATTGCCATGGTAGCTCTGCTTGCGGGCCATAAATTTGGTGCGCTCCGGCTGACCGATTTCGACAAAATACTGGCGCGCCAGTTTCAATGCGGTTTCTACCGCTTCGGAGCCCCCGGAGACAAAATAGGCGTAGTTAAGCTCGCCCGGTGCCTGGCGAGTCAACTGCTCCGCCAACTGCTCAACGGTATCGCTGGTAAAGAAACTGGTATGCGCGTAGGCCAGCTGGTCGATTTGACGATGCAGGGCTGCCAGCACGTCGGGATGCCCATGCCCAAGGCATGAGACGGCGGCGCCGCCGCAGGCATCAAGATAACGTTTGCCGCTGGCATCGGTGATGTAAACACCTTGCGCGCTCGCCGCGACGGCGGGGGTGTGGCGTAAGCTGCGATGAATGATCTGACTCATGCTCTGTTCCTGCTCCTGAAAACGCTATTGCGTACTATGAGGATTATCTTGCAGGATTCATTTGAATCACTTCAACGCAATTATGATGCATATGTATTTAATTTTCTTATTACAGAGACAAGTGCTTCATTTACCCGGATTTGCCGGGAACCACATAGGCGCCGGAGTCGATCAGATAGCGCTCAGCACTCTCGATTTTGCTGACCGCCTCGTTGCCGTGACGCGCCACCAGCATCGCCAGCAGACATTCCGCCAGCCCCATACCGGAGACGACAGACGGGAAAAACGAGGGGCTGTCGATTGAAAACAGCAATGTGCACTCCGCCGCCTGAGCTAACGGGGAGACCGGTGAGTCGGTGATGGCGATAATACGGGCGCCGGCCCGCTGCGCCGCATGCAGGACATCCAGCGACTCTCGTGAATAGGGGGCGAAACTGGTAAGCAGCACACAATCGCCAGCGGTGAGTTCGCGGGTAAACAGTTCAATGTTGCTTGCCAGACCATCAATCAATGACACCTGACGGTTGAATAAACGGTAGACATAATACAACGACCAGGCAATCGGGAAGCTGGCGCGAAACCCGCAGATATAGACGTTGTCCGCCTCATCCAGCAGCGTGACGGCTCGCGGCATCGCCTGCTGATTTTCACGCCCGGTGAAGGCCAGATTGGCCTGATGCGCCTGAAAGACTTCCTCATACAGCTTCGACTGCGTATCTTTGGCAACGAGTTTTTTTGCTTTAGATACATATGTATCATTACGTAAGCCGAGATCGTCAATAAAGGCATCCTTCAGCTCTCCCCAGCCGCTAAACCCGAGACGCTGCGCCAGACGCAGCAGCGTGGCGGGTTTCACCCCGGCTTGCGCGGCGAAAGCGCGCATGGATTGCACAACCAGTATATTCACGTTTTGCAGACAAAACTCTGCGGCCCGCTGTAACTCAGGTGAAAGCGTACTGAACTGACTGACAATATTTTCTTGTGGATTCATCATGTTGGTCACCGGATTTCAGAAACAAATATCTAAACACATTTGTGATTGAGACTCTACACTGCGGGTCGCCTCACTCTTGCCACTCATCCGCTTAGCCTGAGAGTCGCGCGCCGACCATCGGCCATGCGCAGAGACGGCAGAGAGCAGCGGTCGCGGTTTTGAAGTGGCCCGACCGGCGACCATGAAGATACCTCATGTTGTAATGAAATTATGTCGCTTTCACTTATCCGGGGACTCTGGCATAAAATGTGTTTATTAATCAGAGACAATATGATGATTACTGAACAATAAAACCAGATAAAAAGAAAGGATATTCTGGGATTCAGGGAATAAATTCAGTCTTCATATCAGAACTTAGGGTACAGCATCGCGATGAATAAAAATTTTACATTTGCTATTAAACGTAGTTGTTTTGACACGCATTATAACCCCGCTGAAAATACGCGAATTACAACCAACTTCGCGAATCTGGCCAGAGGGGACAACCGTGAGGAAAACTTGCGTAACACGCTGACGATGATTGACAACCGTTTTAACTCGCTGGCGTACTGGGATAACCCGAAAGGCGATCGTTATTCTGTCGAACTGGAAATTATTTCAGTTGAGATGACACTCCATGACCAGGATCGCCGCGGCAGCTTCCCGGTGATTGAGATATTAAAAACGAATATTCTTGATAAAAAAACGCAAGAACGTATTGACGGCATCGTCGGGAATAATTTTTCTTCTTATGTACGTGATTATGATTTTAGCGTGCGGCTGTTAGAGCATAACAAACAGCAATCCCAATTTAGCATCCCGGATGGTTTTGGCGATCTGCATGGGAATATTTTTAAACATTTCGTCAATTCACACGAGTATCAGCAGAACTTTAACAAACCGCCGGTAATTTGCCTGAGCGTATCGAGCAAAGACACCTATCAGCGGACCGGAAATCAGCATCCGGTATTGGGTATTGAATATCAGCAAAATGGCTCGTCGCTGACCGAACAATATTTCGCCAAAATGGGATTAAAGGTTCGCTATTTCATGCCGCAGAATAGCGTTGCGCCGTTAGCATTTTATTTTTCTGGTGATGTGCTTAGTGATTACACTAATCTTGAGCTGATCAGCACCATCAGTACGATGGAGACGTTCCAGAAGATTTACCGGCCTGAAATTTACAATGCCAATGCTGCCGCAGGGCAATACTATCAACCGAGCCTGAATCACCAGGATCATTCATTAACCAAAATTGTTTATGATCGGGAAGAACGAAGCCAGCTGGCGATTGAGCAAGGAAAATTTACTGAAGAGCATTTCATTAAGCCTTACCAGAATATTCTTGAGCAATGGTCTGCTGGCTACGCACTTTAATTCACCGAACATACAAGGCTCCCTATTATGAAGAAATTATTACCCACATCGACGGCTGGCAGCTTACCTAAACCTTCCTGGCTGGCAGAGCCTGAGAAACTGTGGTCCCCGTGGAAATTACATAACGAAGAATTAATTGAGGGGAAAAAAGATGCGCTGAGCTTGTCCCTGTACGATCAGCTGCGTGCGGGAATTGACATTGTCAGCGATGGCGAACAAACGCGCCAACACTTTGTCACCACCTTTATTGAGCACCTCAGCGGCGTGGATTTTGAGAAACGCGAAGTGGTGAAAATTCGCAATCGCTATGAGGCGAGCGTGCCGACGGTCGTGGGTGAAGTGGCGCGTCAGAAGCCCGTTTTCGTTGAAGATGCCCGGTTTTTACGTCAGTTGACCAGACAACCGATTAAATGGGCCCTGCCAGGACCGATGACGATGATCGATACCCTCTATGATAATCACTATAAAAGCCGCGAAAAGCTGGCCTGGGAATTTGCCAAAATTCTCAACCAAGAGGCTAAAGAATTAGAGGCGGCGGGTGTCGATATTATCCAGTTTGATGAACCGGCATTTAATGTCTTTTTTGATGAGGTGAATGACTGGGGGATCGCCGCATTAGAACGAGCCATTGAAGGACTAAAATGTGAAACGGCCGTGCATATCTGCTATGGATATGGCATCAAAGCCAATACCGACTGGAAAAAGACGCTGGGGTCAGAGTGGCGTCAGTATGAAGAGGCGTTCCCGAGGCTGCAAACGTCAAATATCGATATCATCTCGCTGGAGTGCCATAACTCGCATGTCCCTATGGACCTGCTTGAGCTGATTCGCGGCAAAAAGGTGATGGTGGGAGCCATTGACGTCGCCACCAATGCCATTGAGACCCCGGAAGAGGTCGCCGGTACGCTACGCAAAGCCCTTGAGTTTGTCGATGCCGATAAGCTTTATCCTTCGACCAACTGCGGTATGGCACCTCTGTCTCGTCAGGTCGCCAGAGGCAAGCTCAATGCGTTAAGTGCCGGCGCGGAGATTGTTCGTCGGGAGCTGCTGGCGAAATAAGCTGCGGAGTAAGCGCGCTGAAGGAATGGTCCGGCTCAGGCGTTCGGAATCACTATCCAGAACCCTCGCCGGACCGAACGGCGCCCAAGGCAACCAGACTCAGGGTAAGCACAGCGGCGAAACCCTGAGGAGCCGTTGGTTCACCACGCCGTTGACCGCAGCCCGGCGCTATAAACGGCTTTTAGTCGACGTCCGCGTAGCGCCGGTCGCGCGTTAACCGGTCAACGTTTTACTCATATTGATTCCCGTCACCCAAAAACCGGTGGACTGGTAGACATGGCGGGCTCGTTCATTATCCCCGGCAACGCGAAGTCGAATCTGTTCAACCCCCTGCTCACGCATCTCCTGCTCAAAAGCGCGTAGCGCCTGCGTGCCCAGCCCCTGCCCCTGGCAGGCACTGAAGATATAAAAATCATAGATGAACACGCTTCGCGTGGCGGCATCGGGTTTGTACCAGAGATAACCGACGTGTCTGTCACGATTGTCTGCCTGGGTAAAGAGACACAGCAGAACCTGCCCGGGCGTATTCACCCCCTCCGGAAGATCCCCGGCGATTTCGCGCTTCGCTTTTGCCAGTGAATCCTCTGCGCTAAGTCGATAGTTGGCGGCGATTTCACGCGCATAATCCGCAATAAAATATTGCAGATAGGCCGGATATTCTTCTTCGCGCATGGGGCGAAACATCATCATTGATTCATCCTTACTGATTCATCCTTTAAGGGGGCGGCATTTTTCGCCGTGAGGCCAGGCGCTCATCCCCTTCACTGAGGCGGCCATTCGACGCAATACAAGACCAACGGCGAGATCAACTACCACATTAAATCATCAGGCACTTTAAAATCAGCATACGGGTCGTCTTCGTCCTGCTCTTCCTGGCTGAGCGCGCTGTGTAACACAATGCTGTCCGCATCGCGCTGCGCAATTTTATCCGCGACGTTAGCCGGAATAATCGCGTATACGCTCTCGCCGTTGCTGTCTGCCACCAAACGCGCGATCGCCAGACGGCCGCTAATCAGTTGGCCCTGAACCAGCTTATCGACAAAAATCTTTTTGATGAGGTTGTTGTCGGTAAAGTTAAAGCCAATGTCCCCTTTTGCTGGCACAATTCGGTTCATTTCAATAAGCTGTTTCACCTGAGCTTTATATTCTTTGGCTAAAACAGCCTGCTTTTGCTGTTCACCGAGCTGCTTATCACGTTCGAGCTGCGCCTTTTTGTTTTCTTCCACCGCCTCTCGCGCTTCACGCGCCTGAACCCGTGATTTTTTCGCCGTTCTTTGCACTTTAGCGACCTTTTTGCTGGTCACTAACCCGGCTTTCAGCAGCTGCTCTTGTAAGGTGAGTTTTGTCATTTCGTCTCTAACCCCGTTGAGAAATTTCTGCGATTATAGCGGGAATGTCGGCGGCTGTACCAGGATTGCATCACCGCAAGATTAGCGGCCACTCTTACAGGTAGAGGGCGCCATGCCGGCTATGCGCGAAATACTGAAGGCCGCCCCAGGTATTCTCCCCATGATGACGATAAATACATCATCGGGATGTTTACTGAATTTAAAGTCAACGGTGGAATAAATCTGCGTAAAAGGCGGGTTTTCGCAGCTGATATAAATTAAATGATTATTTAAAATAAAAAAGAGAACGCCCGTGGGGTCCCCTTTCTGAAGACAGATCAGGCGGGGTACTCATTTTTGTCAGCCGCTGCGGTAGCCGAGATCCAGTCGCGAAACCGTCTGCTTATTCGCGGTAAAATGGCCGTTTCATCATACACTAGGTAGTACGCTATCGGTGAATCAATGGCCGTTCGCAGCGGGCTGATAAGCGTCCCGAGTTTCAGTTCCTCCCGGATCAGCGCGCTGCGCATAAGGGCGATACCTTTCCCTGCCAGCGCAGCCTCCAGTACGCCATTCGAATCGACGAAAACGGGGCCTTTGTCAGTATCGGCACCCGCAATGCCTACCGCATTAAACCAGACAGCCCAGTCCATTCGGTGCTCATCATGCAACAGAGTGTACCGGGTGATATCAAGCGCTGAAGAGAGTGGTTGCTCCTGAGAGATAAGGCGCGGGCTGCAGACGGGCCTGAGTCGGTCGTTCAGAAGGCATTCCGATTCCAGACCGGGATAATGGCCAGTGCCGTGTCTGACAGCAAAGTCGATCCCTTCTGACAATAAATCAACCCGCCGGTTAGTCGTGCTGATTTGCACCTCCACCCCGGGGTTCTCCTTTTCAAATCCCGCCAGACGTGGCAGCAGCCACTGGATTGCGAAACCGCTGGTGCAGCTGAGGGTTATTTTATTCGGTTTTCCTTCATTCATCAGCCGCTGCGTCGCTTCTGCTATCTGACTGAACGCCGGGCGGATTGCACGCAGATAGATCCGGGCCTCATCGGTCAGTTCAAGGCTTCGTGGACTGCGGATAAAAAGGCGCATGCGGGTCATATCTTCCAGTTTTGCAATCTGCTGGCTGACCGCACTGGAGGTGACGCACAGTTCTTCGGCCGCTTTTTTCATACTTAAATGCCTGGCGGCCGACTCAAAGCACATAAGTGCATGTAAAGGGGGAAGTTTCATAATCTGCCTCGGCCTATGCATTAGTAAAACTGAATGATAAAAGAAAAACTTGTTTGTGTGTTTGCTGACATGCTCTTAAAGTTTTTTCATGTTTAAATTTTATTAAGCCGAATGATATATACAACATTTTTCTTTTGATAAAAAGAGGTGTCAAAATGCGTGCCGTCGATTACATCCGATTATTACTTCTTGCCGCCATTTGGGGCGCAAGTTTTTTGTTCATGCGAATTGCTGCACCTGAATTCGGTGCGATTAACACTGCTTTTTTACGCGTCTTTTTTGGCTTTAGTGGGCTTGCCGTTATTTTGTTTGTTGTTAAAGCTTCATTTAATTTTGCAGGGAAGTTCAAATCATCGCTTATTTTAGGGGTAATTAATTCTGGGTTCCCTTTCCTGATGTATTGTCTTGCTGCCAGATGGTTGCCAGCCGGATATTCAGCGATTCTCAATGCCACGACGCCATTAATGGGGGCATTGACTGGATTGATTTTCTTTCGTGAAAGACTCACAACACGAAAATGGGGAGGCGTGTTACTTGGGCTGGTCGGCATTATGGTCATCACCACCGTCGGCGAATCTCGTTCCACGAATGAAACTCTGGCTGGCGTTGTGGCATGCCTTGCGGCTACTGCATGCTATGGTATAGCCGGTTTTCTGACTCGTCGCTGGATTTCAAATAAAGGCGGGCTGGATCCAAAGACCGTCGCTTTCGGCAGCCAGATTGGCGCAACGCTATTTTTGCTGCCTTTTTTTATCTACAGTATCACCATCGGGCCAGCCATTAACTGGCAGCAGGGGGAAGTATGGGCGAGCGTGCTTGCCGTCGGGATCGTGTGTACCGCTTTTGCTTATATTCTGTATTTTCGCCTGATCGCGGATATTGGTCCGCTGCGTTCACTGACTGTTACCTTTTTGATCCCCCCCTTTGCCGTGCTGTGGGGTTATCTGGCGCTGGGTGAAACTATTAATGAAGGGTTTATTATCGGAGCGTTGATGGTGTGTCTTTCTGTATGGCTGGTGGTCGGTGCGGAAAAACTCCGCCAGCCATAAACAGCGAAGCGGCAAAATAATACTCTGACTGACGGCCAGGCAAGGATTACGCAGCCGCTTCACAAACGGCGGACATATCTACTGTCGCAGTTTCGCCTACCGATGCTTGCTGCCACAGCTTCACTATTTTCAGCACGCCGTTCGGCCTTTCCCTGCGGCTCCCCGGCCGACAGAGCCGCTGAAAATTGAGAATGCCGATATCTGGTTTTCGTTCCCCAGGTGACCCGGTGGCGAGAGTCATCTGCCGTTGCGCAAACCGGCTCCTGTTCCTGTCTGAAAACCGCGGCGGTAAAAATCCTGACCAGCACCCCACCGTTCATAAAGCAAAAAATATTCGCAACTTTAGCGCCGCAACGTCAGGCAAATGGCTATTGGCTATGCTCGCTGACCACGACCCGGTTTCGTCCCTGTCGTTTGGCCTGGTATAACGCTGAATCCGCTTCCATAAGGAGTCGTTCGTAGTCGCTGGCATAATCTTTCAGCCCCGCAACACCGATCGAGACCGTAAGATGTCCGGCCTCAGTGAACTCTGTAGCCGATATGACCTGACGGATCCGCTCAGCGATCGCAGCGGACTCTGCGAGCGTGGTTTCCGACAACAGGACCACGAACTCCTCGCCACCAAAGCGGCTGATGACGTCCCCTTTGCGGCATGTCAGTTTTAATAGATCCGCGGCATGAACCAGCACGGCATCGCCAGCACTGTGCCCGAAACGATCGTTAATCGTTTTAAAATGATCGATATCAACAGCAATCGCACACTGATTTTTGAGGTTCTTGATATACGTTAATTGCTCATAGAAACCCCGTCGGTTATACAAACCCGTCAAAGGATCTGTCATCGCCTCATCACTGAGCGCGGCAAATTGCGCAGAGACTAAACGAAAGCGTTTTTCCATCGCATCTCTGAGTAAATAAGCTTCCTGATACCAGGCCCTGATGGATGAGAGTTTCTCCGGGGAGGTAAGGCTGTCGGTGGCCTGAACCAGCCGGGCAAGCTGCGCCAGTGGTTTTGCTATCCGTAATGAAAGGAAAGCCACCCCCGTAGCAATAAAGAACAGTATAGCCAGCACCAGCCCGGAAATTTTCTTCGCAGTATTCAACAACATACTGGTTACAACCTCTGACGGCGTTGACACAATAACATTCCAGTCAGATTTCTTCAGACCCGCATAGCCAACCAAACGATCTCGCCCGACAAAAGAACCGTTTAAGTTGTTGCTCATATACGTTTTCAATTGTGGAGATAAATCGAGACGCGGGGTTGTCTTCGAGGGAGTCGTCGCGAATACCACCATGCCATCGCGATCGACAATAGTTACCGAGACATTATCTTTATAAAAGTGAAGACTAATAATATCGCTTAGCATACTTTGCTTTTTCAGATAAATGCTTCCACCGAGATACCCCAGATAGTGACCATCTGACGAACGGAGTGGGTGCGAGAGCATGATTATCTCATTCCCGGCAACCGACGTGAACGGACCAGAAATCAGCGGTTGTTGAACGGTCAGAGCATTTTGACTGGCGTCAGAATGCACTCTGAGGCCTGTCAGCGCAGGCAAGTAAGGTGAAGTGGCAATAATAACCGCCTTCGCGTTAACCACTCCGACAGAGTTAAAGACTTCTGACCTCAGCTGCAGACGCTCTACCTCATGCCTGGCCAGGGATGTATCGGTGCTATGCAACTCTGACGCGGTCCAGGCTAATTCACGTTGCGCCATGGCCAGATATCGGTCTGTCGTATCAGCAATTTTCATCGCGTAAGCCAGGTTACTCTCAAGGATCGAGTTTTCTATTTCTTTCTTTTGAAATAAATAGATCCCTCCAAGAAGCAGAAAAGTTGTCAGGATAACCCCCCCTGACGAGAGAGCAATAAGCAGGGGGAGGAGAAACGGTTTTTTTTGAAACATTTTTCACCTGTATTACAGAACATCCTGGCAACTTACCTTCACTTTCCCGTCAGGAAAGTTATCTTGCGTAGCCAGCGCAACTCTCAATGGATTTCCCTTTTGACAGGATTTTCATTTCTGCTGTTTTAACGTCATATACAACATTCACGTGTCCATGTGGGGATGATAGCAAATACCTGAGCAGGTATTGTCAGCGCACCTGTTTTCTTCGTGCTTTTGATATTTCCGCTTTCCTGGTCATCAACCGGCGCGCCTCCGGCGCTACATTATACGTTGGTTTACCCGCTTTCATAAATTCCAGCGTCGCGGCATACTCCAGGGAAGGGGCCGGGAACGTTATCGCCCGTCATTTCTCCAGGTAAATGGTCCAATACGCCGCCCCCACACCGCCAGGATATCCCCTCTGCGGTGGTCAAAAGAATTTACGCCCTGGGTTATCAGCGAAAATGTCCGTATTAACGACGCCATAAGGAATAAGTCAGCAGAGGTTCAGATATAAGGATGCAGGGCGGAAATGATAAGGCCAGCTGCAAAACACATGAACACTATCCCGCCGGTTTTATTGAGTTTACTGAAGAGATTACCGGCAGACATCTTCATCTTTACGGCGTGGGCGAAAAGCCCGTAAAGCGAGTGGATGGCGATCACTAAAAGACAGAAAATACCCGCCAGTATCGAAAACTGAGCAACGAATGGCTGCTGTGGGTTAATAAATTGCGGGAACAGCGCCATAAAGAAAACGATAGGTTTGGGATTGAGCAGAGAAACCAGCAGCCCCTGGCGGAAGCGTTGACTCGCCGGCGGTACGACATCGGTTCCTGCGGTGACCGCGCGATTGTTCAGCACAGGGGGTACCGAGCGAAATAATTTGCTCCCCAGGTAGATCAGGTAAGCGGCCCCGGTAACTTTCACCGCCAGCAGCGCCAGCTGGGAGGTGGTGATGATCGCTCCGACACTGCTGGCCGCAACGATCGCTATCACGCCCATTCCGGCGGCCACACCGATGATCCCGGCCATGGCATGGCGCAAGCTGTAGTTCAGTGTGTTCGTCAGGGTGAACAGCACGCCCGGCCCGGGGGTGGCGATGGTCAGGCTGGCGATAAGCATATAAAAAGCGATCTGCTGCATAAAAGTACATCCTGTCAGGAACAGGGGGCGCCGCTGCACCCCGGTAAGATCTGCGGAAATTATCGCGATCTCGTTGATCGGCAAATAAGATACGGTCTGACAGGCGTTCATTCGCGTAATAAATGGCCCACAGGCGCCAGGTCATCTTTTTCAGAACTATTCATGATAAAAACACGGCAATGAATAAACTTAAATTTACTTTATAGTAACGTTTTATTCTTGTCACCAGGTTTTAACAAAACTTTATACATCAATGAATTAAGTAAAATTTAATTCACACATTGAACGAATTGCAGGAGTTTTAATCACCAAAAGTGACGATAAAGTCTATTTTAACACCAGAAATGATATATACCCGGAGTTTCTCCATCGCATTTTATGCCATGAATATTAATGCATTAAGAAAAAATCACTAAATTCAATCATTAAATGGCAAAATAATAGAAAAATACTCTGAATTGCTCTCTTCAGCCTGTACGCTCGCGATCGTGCCATCGATGAGTTCAGGATGGCCGTTAATATCCGCCATATTGGGTGCTGAATGAGCTGGAGTTCCGGATGACGTCCAGCCTACTGAGCAGGCAAGCACGGAGGCTGGATGACATGGCAAAGAGAATAACCGGGAAACGAGCTGGCGTCAGATTCATGTTATTCCTGTTGAACTTTATGCTATAGCCGTCGTAAGCTCTCAATAACGGTTTAATTTAAAACCCCTGTCAGTAAATAATTTATCTATTTTATTATTAATAATAAAATAGATAATTAAATCTGTTGCACCAGGGCAGGGGAAATTTGCTCCCGGACAGTGCAGGCGCGCCATGAATAGCGGGTTAAATCCGCTTTTTTTATGGCATCCTTCTTGCTTTATTTATTGCTCAGGTAATCGAGAAGCCATAAATACAGCGTTCTGATGACACGAATAACGGACGGAAGCTTAAATCATGACCACAAAAATCTTTCACGATGAGAAAGCGGCCCGCCGAAAACCGTTATTTGAACCGCTTCGCTTTGCTCTACCCTGCCCATCCCCTGAGACTTCTGCTCAGGAGCAGCCGCTTGCTTACGGCGGGTTTTACTGTCAGTTGATAAAAACAATACCCGGTGCCCCGGCATCAGCCAGGAATAGTCAGCGTAGCGTTTAACGGCTGCGCCTTGCGCTTTACTTCCGTTCAGTTCATCCCTGTAGGAGGGGCATCATGCGATACATACCGGGCCGCATCCCCGTCATCCTTGCGGTCAGTAATCTGTTTTTTACCTGCGCTGTCTCTGTTGATCTGACCATCGCCACTCTGGTGGGCTATCAGCTGGCGCCGTCTGATGAACTGGCGACAGTGCCATTTGCGCTCATCACTGTCGCCGGCGCGTTCTCGAGTCTGTTTGCGGCCAGCATGATTGGCCGGGGAAACGAAAAACTCGCGTTTATCCTGGGATCGGTATGCGGTACAGCGGGCGGATTATTGTCTTTTCTCGCCGTGCTGAAGGGCAGTTTTTTACTTTTTTGCACCGGCTGTTTTCTTGTCGGCGTCTATCAGGCTTTCAGCCAGTACTATCGTCTGGTTGCCGCCGATCACTCCCCGCCGGAAGTGAAGGGGCAGTCTATCTCTCTGGTCATGATTGGCGGCGTTGTGGCGGCAATCCTCGGGCCGCTGTTGACGATTATTGCGCGGGATGTCCCCGGGCTACCTCGCTTTGCCGGTGTTTATCTCGTTGTGGCAATGCTGGGTATTCTGTCTGCGCTTAATCTGGCCCTGTTCCTCGATCGAGAAAAAAAAGATCCCCCTGCCCCGGACAGCGCCGCGCTTCTGCCAGGGTCACCGACCAGTCGGCAGTTAATGAAACGTGCGGATTACCGTACGGCCTGGCTTCACCTGGTCGTGGGCTCCTTCGTGATGCTTTTTCTTATGACGGCGGCCCCTCTCTCCGTGACGCACCACCATTCAATGAATGAGGGCGCGCTGGTTATTCAGCTGCATCTGCTGGGGATGTATGTCCCTTCACTGTTTACCGGTCTGCTGATACGAAAAGTGGGTATCACCGCTCTGTTATATACCGGGATCGCGCTCAACATATCAGCCATCGCGGTTAACCTGAGCGGGGAAACGATGCTGGCATACAGCTTAAGTCTGCTGCTGGTGGGGATCGGATGGAACTTTATGTTTGTCGGTGGCTCTACGCTGCTCAGTCTCTCTTATCGGGATCATGAGCGAAAAAAAGCACAGGGTCTGGCCGAAACCAGCCGCTTTATTTTTTCCGCGATCGCCACCTCAGGGGCCGGCGTGATGCTGGCAGTTGTGGGCTGGAAGCCGCTGGGCCTGATGATGTTACCTGTTTTACTGATCTGCCTGGTATCCACCTGGCAGTATGGTCATGCTCTCAGGAAAGATGGCGCTATCGCCTCACCTGCTGCTGAAGACGGTTCTTAACCCCGCGCACTCCGGCCGGATGTTACCTCTGCGCCATCATTGAATACCGGTCAGTTTTTTGCGCAGGGAACACGCGGACGCTACGAGCGGAAAATGATACAGGTGTGCCGGATGCAGCCCTGCTGCCGTGTGCTGCCGTGTGCTGCCGTGTGCTGCCGTGTGCTGCCGTGTGCTGCGCAGGCTATTTTCGCTACACAAACGCTTCATCCCATAGCCCTATGGCGTATAAACTGGCGCCTGTGGTCGCTGGCAAAAAGGCATTTTCACTATGAATCCCTATGAACAAGCGTATCGGCAACTGCGGGCTAATGGCGCTACCGCCTGGGCTGGAGAAGGTTATCTCAGGGCCAAAAAACAGCAGGAGCAGATCTTTCACTGGCTCAACTTACATCACCACCTTCCTCGTCCCGGCGCGCCGGTACTTGAATTGGGGTGTGGGAACGGAGCCATGGCCGCGCAGTATCTTGCCGAACAGGGATTTGCTGTGTGGGGGATAGATTTATCAGAAACCGCCATCAGATGGGCAGAAGAGCGTTTTCAGCGCATCGGTCTTTCAGCACACTTTCTTGTCGGTCATGTCGGTGATATCCACCAATGTCAGGATGCCGCGTTTGAGCTCATTATTGATGGCAGTTGTTTGCATTGCCTGATTGATGATGCCCGCAGCCGCTGCTTTGCGGAGGTGAGAAGATTGCTCAAACCCGGAGGACGATTTGTCGTCGGCTCGATGTGTGGAACCCCTCGTTACGCGGAAGACAGAGCGGCATATCATGCCGCGAAGCATCATTTACTCAAAAATGGTCAGCCCTGGCGAACGCTGAGACCACTCCCGGCCTTAATCAATGAGTTCAGGGAAGCGCAATTCGATGTGCTTGCGACCCGCGTGAACAGTAACCCATGGTGGGATCATGCCACCCTGGTATGTTCAGTGAACCGGTCTGCGGCGGATTGAGCCTTCTGATCGCGTCAGCCATTTGCCAGCGACGTCGGTTTCCCTGGCGAGAGAAGCCGACAGTCCCGGCGTCCCCCACTGACATTACATGCCCTGATACCCGCGGCAAGGGATGGACAAAAGAGGCTTTATGAGGATTTTCGGAATGAGGTTTTGAGAACCTGAGTTGATAAAATATTGATAACCATTCAAAAACTAGTAAAAAACGGGAACTGTTAAGCTCCCGTTATTGTTTAACCCAGAGGCTGGATTACATGTTCGCGATAATCGCGTCGCCAAACTCTGAACATTTCAGCAGTTTAGCGCCTTCCATCAGACGTTCAAAGTCATAGGTCACGGTCTTAGCGGCGATGGCGCCTTCGGTGCCTTTAACGATCAGGTCTGCGGCTTCGAACCACTGCATGTGGCGCAGCATCATCTCAGCGGACAGAATAATAGAACCCGGGTTCACCTTATCCTGACCAGCATATTTCGGCGCTGTACCGTGGGTCGCTTCGAACAACGCGCATTCGTCACCGATGTTCGCACCCGGCGCGATACCGATACCGCCAACCTGGGCTGCCAGCGCATCAGAGATGTAGTCGCCGTTCAGGTTCATACAGGCAATGACGTCATACTCCGCCGGACGCAGCAGGATCTGCTGCAGGAAGGCATCGGCGATCACGTCTTTGATGATGATCTCTTTACCGGTGTTCGGGTTTTTAACTTTCTGCCACGGGCCGCCGTCAATCAGCTCGCCACCGAACTCTTCGCGGATCAGCTGGTAACCCCAGTCTTTAAACGCGCCTTCGGTGAACTTCATGATGTTGCCTTTGTGTACCAGGGTCAGCGAATCGCGATCGTTGGTGATAACGTATTCCATAGCCGCGCGAACCAGGCGCTTGGTGCCTTCTTCAGAGCACGGCTTGATACCGATACCGCAATGTTCCGGGAAGCGAATTTTTTTCACGCCCATCTCATCACGCAGGAATTTGATCACTTTTTCTGCTTCAGCAGAGTCCGCTTTCCACTCGATGCCCGCATAGATGTCTTCGGAGTTTTCACGGAAGATAACCATGTCGGTCAGCTCCGGGTGTTTAACCGGGCTCGGAGTACCCTGGTAATAACGAACCGGGCGCAGGCAGACGTAGAGGTCCAGCTCCTGGCGCAGCGCAACGTTCAGGGAACGAATACCGCCGCCAACTGGCGTCGTCAGAGGGCCTTTGATAGCAACACGATAGTCACGAATCAGATCAAGAGTTTCGGCAGGCAGCCAGACGTCCTGGCCATACACCTGGGTCGATTTTTCGCCGGTGTAAATTTCCATCCAGGAAATTTTACGCTCGCCGTTATAGGCTTTCTCAACGGCGGCATCGACCACTTTCAGCATCGCCGGAGTCACGTCGACACCGATACCATCACCCTCGATGAACGGGATGATCGGGTTGTCAGGGACATTCAGTTTGCCATCTTGCAGGGTGATTTTTTGACCTTCCGCCGGAACTACTACTTTGCTTTCCATTAACCTCTCCTTCGAGCGCTTCTGGTTCTGCTCTTCCTTTTCACACTAACCGAGCGTTGGCTTTATCCGCCCACTCCGCCACCGGGTCATCCCGCTAAGCGGAGATTCGCGTCCGTGCCGCCTTCTTCTAGCGCGAATCAGTTTGAGCAATATTTTTGTTAAAAAATTGTGATGAGCATGTCAATACTACCTGAATGTTTGCGTCCATGAAAGGCATTCGTAATTAGGCTATAATGCGGCAATTGTCAGGATCTGAAAATACCATGCAGAAAACTTCATTTAGAAAACATCGCGTTGAGCGATTCAGCTCACAACAAGACGCCAGACAACGCAAAGAACACGCGCCAAAACGCGTGATCTTGTTTAATAAACCCTATGATGTGTTGCCGCAGTTTACGGACGAAGCCGGACGCAGCACGCTGAAAGATTTTATTTCCGTCTCCGGGGTCTACGCGGCGGGTCGTCTTGACCGCGATAGCGAAGGATTACTGGTGCTGACCAACGATGGCGCACTACAGGCCACGCTGACCCAGCCCGGCAAGCGCACCGGTAAAATTTACTATGTTCAGGTCGAAGGCCAGCCAACAGAAGACGCATTAACCGCGCTACGCACTGGCGTCACGCTCAACGATGGCCCTACTCTGCCCGCCGGCATTGAACGGGTGGCAGAACCTGCCTGGCTGTGGCCGCGCAACCCGCCTATCCGCGAACGCAAATCCATTCCCACCAGCTGGCTAAAAATCACCCTTTATGAAGGACGCAACCGTCAGGTGCGACGCATGACCGCCCACGTGGGTTATCCCACGCTGCGGCTTATTCGTTACGCCATGGGCGGCTATACTCTCGACGGACTGGCCAACGGCGAGTGGCGCCAGGTCGGCTAATCACACAAGGAACGGGAAGTATGTTTAAACCGCACGTCACCGTCGCCTGCGTCGTACACGCGAAAGACAAATTTCTGATCGTTGAGGAGACCATCAACGGCAAAGCGCTGTGGAATCAGCCGGCAGGACACCTCGAAGCTGATGAAACGCTGGCGCAGGCCGCTGAGCGAGAGCTGTGGGAAGAGACCGGCATTCGCGCCACGCCGCAGCATTTTATTCGCATGCACCAGTGGATTGCGCCAGACAATACGCCGTTTTTACGCTTTCTGTTCGCCATCGAACTTAACGATACGTGCGCCACGCAACCGCATGACAGCGATATCGACCGCTGTCTGTGGCTGAGTGCGCAACAGATCCTGACGGCGCCAAATCTGCGCTCTCAACTGGTTGCCGAAAGCATCCGCAGCTATCAACAGGACCCGCGCTATCCGCTGTCATTAATTGGCGCGTTTAACTGGCCGCTCCTGGGGGGTGCCTGAGCCGCTCGTGCGTGCTAGAATATGCCGCCTTGAAGTTCAATGTGGTGAATATTCCAATGTCAGAAAGCCAAAAAAAAGTGATCGTCGGCATGTCCGGCGGCGTCGACTCCTCTGTTTCTGCCTGGTTGCTGCTTCAGCAAGGTTATAAGGTAGAAGGCCTGTTCATGAAGAACTGGGAGGAAGACGATGGTGAGGAATACTGCACCGCCGCTGCCGACCTCG
This sequence comes from Raoultella sp. T31, assembly GCF_002806725.1. Classification (NCBI taxonomy): domain Bacteria; kingdom Pseudomonadati; phylum Pseudomonadota; class Gammaproteobacteria; order Enterobacterales; family Enterobacteriaceae; genus Klebsiella; species Raoultella sp. T31. Next base: position 8,151 of record NZ_PIBO01000022.1, on the reverse strand, counting down.
CCGACGCGCAAGCCGTCTGCGATAAGCTCGGGATTGAGCTTCATACCGTTAACTTTGCCGCAGAATACTGGGACAACGTGTTTGAACTGTTCCTGGCCGAATACAAAGCCGGGCGCACGCCGAACCCGGACATTCTGTGCAACAAAGAGATCAAATTTAAAGCCTTCCTTGAGTTCGCGGCAGAAGATCTGGGCGCCGACTATATTGCCACCGGCCACTACGTGCGCCGTGCCGATGTCAATGGTAAAAGCCAGCTGCTGCGCGGTCTCGACGGCAACAAAGATCAAAGCTACTTCCTGTACACCCTCGGCCATGAGCAGATTGCCCAGAGCCTGTTCCCGGTTGGCGAGCTGGAAAAGCCGCAGGTGCGCAAGATAGCGGAAGATCTCGACCTGATCACCGCGAAGAAAAAAGACTCTACCGGGATCTGCTTTATCGGCGAACGTAAATTCCGCGAGTTCCTCGGCCGCTACCTTCCTGCTCAGCCGGGCAAAATCGTCACCGTTGACGGCGACGAAATCGGCGAGCATCAGGGTCTGATGTATCATACCCTTGGCCAGCGTAAAGGCCTCGGCATCGGCGGCACCAAAGAAGGCAGCGAAGACCCGTGGTACGTTGTTGATAAAGACGTCGAAAGCAATATTCTGGTTGTGGCTCAAGGGCACGACCACCCGCGTCTGATGTCCAGAGGGCTGATTGCCCAACAGCTGCACTGGGTCGATCGCGAGCCGGTTAAAGGTACTCTGCGCTGCACGGTGAAGACCCGCTATCGCCAGACCGATATTCCGTGCACCGTAAACGCGCTGGATGACGAACGCATCGAAGTGCTTTTTGATGAACCGGTTGCGGCAGTGACGCCGGGCCAGTCGGCGGTCTTCTATCTTGGCGAAGTGTGCCTCGGCGGCGGCGTGATCGAGCAGCGTCTGCCGCTGCAGTCCTGACAGACAGTTTTTTACCGCCGGTGAGGCAAAATCCTCGCCGACGGTTTACAAGGAGTAGGTGTGGCGAAGAATTATTATGACATCACGTTGGCGCTGGCGGGCATCTGCCAGGCCGCCCGTCTGGTTCAGCAACTGGCGCACCAGGGCCATTGCGACGGCGATGCCCTGCACGTTTCGCTGAACAGCATCATCGATCTCAACCCGGATTCAACTCTAGCGGTGTTCGGTGGCAGTGAAGCCAATCTTCGCCTCGGGCTGGAAACCCTGCTCGGCGTACTCAACAGCGGCAGTCGTCAGGGCCTCAATGCCGAGCTGACCCGCTACACGTTAAGCCTGATGGTGCTTGAGCGTAAGCTTGACGGGAGCAAAGGGGCGATGGATACCCTCGGCAACCGTATTGCCGGCCTGCGCCGTCAGCTGGAACATTTCGATTTGCAATCTGAAACCCTGCTCAGCGCCATGGCGGGCATCTATGTTGATGTCATCAGCCCACTGGGCCCACGTATTCAGGTGACCGGCTCACCGGCCGTGTTGCAGAGCCCGCAGGTTCAGGCCAAAGTTCGCGCCTCCCTGCTGGCAGGCATTCGCGCCGCCGTGCTCTGGCACCAGGTGGGCGGCGGGCGCATGCAGCTCATGTTTTCTCGTAATCGTCTGGTTAACCAGGCCAAACAAATTCTTGCTCATTTAACCCCGGAGTTGTGATCTATGGAATTATCCTCACTGACCGCCGTTTCCCCTGTCGATGGACGCTACGGCGATAAAGTCAGCGCGCTGCGCGGTATCTTCAGCGAATTCGGTTTGCTGAAATTCCGTGTACAAGTTGAAGTACGTTGGCTGCAAAAGTTAGCCGCGCACGCAGCGATCAAGGAAGTTCCTGCTTTTGCTGCCGACGCAAACGGTTTCCTTGATAAAATCGTTGCCGACTTCAGCGTTGAAGACGCGCAGCGCATCAAAACCATCGAGCGTACCACTAACCACGATGTCAAAGCGGTAGAGTATTTCCTCAAGGAAAAAGTGGCCGATATCGCTGAACTGCACGCGGTATCCGAATTCATCCACTTCGCCTGCACCTCCGAAGATATCAATAACCTCTCCCACGCGCTGATGCTGAAAACCGCGCGCGATGAGGTGGTTCTGCCGTACTGGCGCAAGCTTATCGACGCGGTGAAAGACCTGGCGGTTCAGTATCGCGATGTGCCGCTGCTGTCCCGAACTCACGGTCAGCCGGCCACGCCGTCCACCATGGGTAAAGAGATGGCTAACGTCGCTTACCGTATGGAGCGTCAGTATCGTCAGCTGAACCAGGTGGAAATTCTGGGCAAAATCAACGGCGCGGTGGGTAACTATAACGCCCACATCGCGGCCTATCCGGAAGTGGACTGGCACCAGTTCAGCGAAGAGTTCGTCACCTCGCTGGGCATCCAGTGGAACCCATACACCACGCAGATTGAGCCGCATGACTATATTGCCGAGCTGTTCGACTGCATCGCGCGCTTCAACACCATCCTGATCGACTTCGATCGCGACGTGTGGGGCTATATCGCCCTCAACCATTTCAAGCAGAAAACGATCGCCGGCGAAATCGGTTCCTCCACCATGCCGCATAAAGTGAACCCGATCGATTTCGAGAACTCCGAAGGTAACCTCGGCCTGGCTAACGCCATGATGCAGCATCTGGCGAGCAAACTGCCGGTTTCCCGCTGGCAGCGCGACCTGACGGACTCCACCGTCCTGCGTAACCTCGGCGTAGGCATCGGCTATGCGCTGATTGCTTACCAGTCGACCCTTAAAGGCGTCAGCAAGCTGGAGCTGAACGGCGATCGCCTGCTGGACGAGCTGGATCATAACTGGGAAGTGCTGGCTGAGCCGATCCAGACCGTGATGCGCCGCTACGGCATCGAAAAACCGTACGAGAAGCTCAAAGAGCTGACCCGCGGCAAGCGCGTGGACGCGCAAGGGATGCAGCAGTTTATCGACAGTCTGCCGCTGCCGGAAGATGAGAAGGTTCGTCTGAAAGCCATGACCCCGGCTAACTACATCGGCCGCGCCACCACCATGGTTGATGAACTGAAGTAAGCGCCTGGCCTCGCCTTCCAGCCGGAATCAGCGAGGAGCGCATGAATACCGATAAACAGATGGCCGGGAATCATTCCGGCCATTCATTCGCCAGAGCGTCGTCAGGGCGATAAATGCCCCCGCCACACGCCTGAGTTCGCTTTTTTCCTCGCATCACCCATTGAAGCGCCGTTTTATCCGCGCCATGTTCGCCAGGCTGGAAACATGAGGATAAACTTGCCAATATATGTCCACGATATGCCCCTTCTCTTGCCGGACACATATCGGACGCTGGCGCTACCTCCCTCTCTCCACCGACGTGGCAGGCCAGCAAATGGGACGACAGGCCTGGTTGCAACAAAAGCCTTTCATTTACAGCCGTTTAAATTCAGTATATCTAATCAGCGCTACACTACTTAAAATCAAAATAAACGGGAGAAAAGGCATGCGCGTGCTCGTCGTTGAGGATAACGCTTTACTGCGCCATCACCTGAAAGTCCAGCTCCAGGAATTAGGCCACCAGGTGGACGCAGCAGAAGATGCGAAGGAAGCCGATTACTATCTGGGTGAACACGTGCCGGATATCGCCATTGTCGATCTGGGCCTGCCCGATGAAGACGGTCTTTCGCTGATTCGCCGCTGGCGCAGTCATGACGTGTCGGTTCCGGTGCTGGTATTGACCGCCCGCGAAGGCTGGCAGGACAAAGTCGAGGTGCTGAGCGCCGGGGCGGACGACTACGTCACCAAGCCGTTCCATATTGAAGAAGTCGCAGCCCGGATGCAGGCGCTTTTGCGTCGTAATAGCGGCCTGGCGTCACAGGTTATTTCCATTCCGCCTTTCCAGGTCGACCTGTCACGCCGCGAGCTGTCGATTAACGAACAGCCCATCAAGCTGACCGCCTTTGAATACACCATTATGGAAACGCTGATTCGCAACCGTGGCAAAGTCGTCAGCAAAGATTCATTAATGCTCCAGCTCTACCCCGATGCTGAACTGCGCGAAAGCCACACCATCGACGTTCTGATGGGGCGGCTGCGGAAAAAAATTCAGACTCAGCACCCGCATGACGTCATTACAACAGTGCGCGGCCAGGGCTATTTATTTGAACTGCGCGAATGAAAAATCCGCTAAGGCATATTTTGCCGCTTTCATTACGCGTGCGTTTTCTGCTGGCGACGGCGGCTGTGGTGCTGGTGCTGTCGCTGGCCTATGGCATGGTTGCGCTGGTGGGCTACAGCGTCAGCTTTGATAAAACCACCTTCCGCCTGCTGCGCGGCGAAAGTAACCTGTTCTACATGCTGGCAAGGTGGGAAAATAATCGCATCGATGTGGATATCCCCGAAAGACTGAACATGCAGAGCCCGACGGTTACGTTGATATACGATGCCAACGGCAAACTGCTGTGGATGCAGCGCGATGTCGCCTGGCTGGCAAAACGCATTCAGCCCGAATGGCTGAAAAGCAACGGCTTCCACGAAATCGAGTCCGACGTTGACAGCAGCAGCATGCTGCTGCGCGACAATCATCAGTTCCAGGAGGAGCTGGACGCCCTTCGCCAGCAGGATGATGGTTCAGAAATGACCCACTCGGTGGCGATCAATATCTATCCGGCAACCGATAAGATGCCGCAGCTGAGCATCGTGGTGATTGACACCATTCCCGTCGAGTTGAAACGTTCTTATATGGTCTGGAGCTGGTTCGTTTACGTGCTGGTTGCCAATCTGCTGCTGGTGATCCCGCTGCTTTGGGTGGCGGCCTGGTGGAGCCTGCGCCCTATCGAGTCGCTGGCAAAAGAGGTCCGTGAGCTGGAAGAGCATCACCGCGAGATGCTCAACCCGAATACCACCCGCGAACTGACCCGGCTGGTCAGCAACCTTAACCGGCTACTTAAAAGCGAGCGCGAGCGTTACGACAAATATCGCACCACGCTGACCGATCTGACCCACAGTCTGAAAACCCCGCTGGCCGTGCTGCAAAGCACTTTACGTTCTTTGCGCGGCGAAAAAATCGACCTCAATGAAGCAGAGCCTATCATGCTGGAGCAGATCAGTCGCATCTCACAGCAAATCGGCTACTATCTGCATCGCGCCAGCATGCGCAGCGGCGGTACGCTGCTCAGCCGCGAACTGCATCCGATTGCGCCGCTGCTCGACAAGCTGACCTCGGCGCTGAACAAGGTTTATCAGCGTAAAGGGGTCAATATCAGTCTCGATATCTCTCCGGAGACAAGCTTCGTCGGCGAACAGAATGATTTTATGGAAGTGATGGGCAACGTGCTGGATAACGCCTGTAAATATTGTCTGGAATTTGTCGAAGTCTCCGTGCGTCAGACCAACGACAACCACCTGCATATTCTGGTGGAAGATGATGGCCCCGGCATCCCGTTAAACCAGCGGGCCGCGGTATTCGATCGCGGGCAACGCGCCGATACGCTGCGGCCGGGCCAGGGCGTGGGACTTTCCGTCGCCCGGGATATCGTTGAGCAATACGATGGCGACATCCTCACCGGTGAAAGCCTGCTCGGCGGAGCCTGCATGGAGGTGGTTTTTGGCCGCCAGTTGCCCGACGATACGGAAAGCTGAACCTCCCCGCTTGCCGCGGTTGGGCAAACTCTGTGACTGCGCAGCACAATCGCCGTCAACAAAGAGGCAGTTTGAAGCATGGCGTGTATAATCCCAGACAGACACCTGCTGTGGAATAAAAAAATGGATTATCAATTAACGCTTAACTGGCCTGACTTTATCGAACGCTACTGGCAAAAACGCCCGGTAGTCCTCAAGCGCGGCTTCGCTAATTTCGTCGACCCGATTAGCCCGGATGAACTGGCCGGGCTGGCGATGGAAAGCGAAGTCGATAGCCGTCTGGTCAGCCATCAGGACGGGAAGTGGCAGGTCAGCCATGGTCCTTTCGAAAGCTACGATCACCTAAGCGAAAACAACTGGTCACTGCTGGTGCAGGCGGTGAATAACTGGCACGAGCCGACGGCCGCGCTGATGCAACCCTTCCGCGCCCTCCCCGACTGGCGTATTGATGATCTGATGATCTCTTTCTCCGTACCCGGCGGCGGCGTAGGCCCCCATCTCGATCAATATGACGTGTTTATCATCCAGGGAACCGGCCGACGTCGTTGGCGCGTGGGCGATAAAGTCCCGATGAAGCAGCACTGTCCACATCCGGACCTGCTGCAGGTGGATCCCTTCGACGCCATCATTGATGAAGAGATGGAGCCCGGCGATATTCTCTATATTCCGCCGGGATTCCCGCATGAAGGTTACTCCCTGGAAAACTCGCTGAATTATTCGGTGGGCTATCGCGCGCCGAACGCCCGCGAGCTGTTCAGCGGTTTTGCCGACTATGTTCTGCAGCGTGAACTGGGCAGCCAGCGCTATGCCGACCCGGACGTGCCTTCCCGCGATCATCCGGCGGATATTCTGCCGGCTGAACTGGATCGTCTGCGCGATATGATGCTGGGGTTGATTAACCAGCCCGAGCATTTTAAGCAGTGGTTTGGCGAGTTTATTACCCAGTCCCGCCACGAGCTGGACGTGGCTCCTGCTGAGCCACCGTATCAGCCTGATGAAATTTACGACGCGCTGCAACAGGGCGATCGCCTGGTGCGGCTGGGCGGGCTGCGCGTGTTGCGTATTGACGGCGAGGTGTTCGTCAACGGCGAGAAAATTAATTCGCCGCACCGCCCGGCGCTGGACGCGCTGGCAACGCATCTGTCGCTTAACGCGGCACATTTTGGCGATGCGCTGGAAGACCCGTCGTTCCTCGCGATGCTTGCCGCGCTGGTCAACTGCGGCTACTGGTTCTTCGAGGACTGAGCCCCGAGGTTGCCCGGTGGCGGCTCGTGCCTTACCGGGCCTACAGGCCGGGCTCCAGGTTTGTGCGCTGCGGCGGATGTATCACCCGGTGGCGGCTCGCGCCTTACCGGGCCTGTGGGCCGGGCTCCGGGTTTGTGCGCCGCGGCGGATGTATCGCCCGGTGGCGGCTCACGCCTTACCGGACCTGTGGGCCGGGCTTCGGGTTTATACGCCGTGGCGGATGTATCGCCCGGTGGCGGCTCACGCCTTACCAGGCCTGTGGGATAAATGTGGGGCCGGATTCTGTAGGCCGGGTAAGGCGTCAGCAGTCACCCGGCGTTCTGTCTGCGCTCTCCGGCGTCAAAATCGGCAACGTCCCCTGCCCAATCCGGCGGATACAACCCGATACTCACATCACGATGAAAAGTTGAGTACGGCCAGTCAATCACCCTCTGCACGTAGCCATGCTTCACCGGATTGATGTAAACGTAATCCATATGCCGCCGGTAATCGTCTTCGTTACGGATGGCATGTTCCCAGAAACGAGGCTGCCAGACCTCTCGCCTTCCCAGTTCGCGGGTAAAAGTTTTCTTAATATCCCGCCAGCGCCCCGAATAATCGGTATCGCCTTGCGGTAACGTCCAGATAGCGTGCATATGCTCGGGTAAAATAACCCACGCGTTAATCAGAAAGGGCTTTTTGCGTTTAATCGCCGCTGTCACGGTGCGAAGTTGATCGATATGGCGGATCAAAAGATCGCTTTGCCGATTTTGCAAATTGACAGTAAAGAACCAGGTGCCACCAGGGATATAGCTGCGGCGGTAATGTGACATCAGAGGTTCTCTCCTCTTCAGCAGAGACGGTATCTATACGAACGGCGCATCCTGTATCGCCCGGTGGCGGCTCGTGCCTTACCGGGCCTACAGGCCGGGCTCCAGGTTTGTGCGCTGCGGCGGATGTATCACCCGGTGGCGGCTCGCGCCTTACCGGGCCTGTGGGCCGGGCTCCGGGTTTGTGCGCCGTGGTGGATGTGTCGCCCGGTGGCGGCTCACGCCTTACCGGGCCTGTGGGCCGGGCTTCGGGTTTATACGCCGTGGCGGATGTATCGCCCGGTGGCGGCTCACGCCTTACCGGGCCTGTGGGCCGGGCTCCGGGTTTGTGCGCCGTGGCGGATGTGTCGCCCGGTGGCGGCTCGCGCCTTACCGGGCCTGTGGGCCGGGCTCCGGGTTTGTGCGCTGTGGTGGATGTGTCGCCCGGTGGCGGCTCACGCCTTACCGGGCCTGTGGGCCGGGCTTCGGGTTTATACGCCGTGGCGGATGTATCGCCCGGTGGCGGCTCACGCCTTACC
>NZ_PIBO01000021.1:0-78612 GCF_002806725.1 Raoultella sp. T31 | reverse complement strand
CGATGGTAGTGTGGGGTCTCCCCATGTGAGAGTAGGGAACTGCCAGGCATCAAATTAGCAGTATGGCACTGAATTTCGAGGTAGTTTGCTATTCGACAGAGTAGCAGAGCAAAAGCAAAAGCTTTTGAACGTTGCGAAGCAACGGCCCGAAAATTATGTCCGGTACCAAATTAAGCGTGCTGATATGGCTCAGTTGGTAGAGCGCACCCTTGGTAAGGGTGAGGTCCCCAGTTCGACTCTGGGTATCAGCACCACTTTTTAAGTTAGAAACAGTATTTTAAAGAATTTGCCTGGCGACAACAGCGCGGTGGTCCCACCTGACCCCATGCCGAACTCAGAAGTGAAACGCCGTAGCGCCGATGGTAGTGTGGGGTCTCCCCATGTGAGAGTAGGGAATTGCCAGGCATCAAATAAAGCAGAAGGCTCAGTCGAAAGACTGGGCCTTTTTGCTTTTCAGTTTTATCACACCGAGAGCAATACTTTTACAGTAGATCGGCGATCTCTATCTCTGTACTGCCTGGTGAATGGCTGCCGAGAATCGTAGGAAACGGACGGTTATCGAACAAAAAGGGCTCAGTCTTCGACTGAGCCCTTTGTTTTGGCGGCAGTTTATTCGCGCTACGTGATGCCAGGGGGGGGATTTAGCGGGTCAGGGCCACAATGCCCAGCGTCAGGCCCGCAACCGCTGCAGCGCCTCCTGCAATGGCGCCAGCGGTCTCCCAGTTATCCTGAGTGGTGCCTTTCATACAGGTATTTGTATGGACTAATCGCCCCTGAGAATCATAGACCGGTACGCAGGGAGAGTCATGGGCACAGCCGGCGAGCAATGTTGTCAGCAGCGTCACTAAAATAAATTTTTTCATGGTAGGCCTCTATAATCCGTCAGGTTGTACCGGTGTCGATATATGACGGCATAGCCTATTTTACCATTGGCCATATAAAGGCCCGTGGCCGAAATAATATCAATTTATGATCAGCGTAAATATCATGGAGAACACGCGGGAATGATGAGGAAAATATGCAGAATAAAATAACGAAAGAGAAGTGAGAGCCGTATTATTCATCGGCTGATAATCTAACAAATTGATTTTTAACTTATCCGTCTACGGGTTGAATGGCGAAAAAGGTGCGAAGTGTCGCCCGCTCGTGAACGGAGATCTTACTCATGTCGGCGGCATTGTTCATCCCGTTTACTGTCCGTAACTTAACGCCAAAGCCAAATGTACCCCTATAAATAGCGGCACAGACGCTACCACAACAGGACGCCAGGTCTGGGATGAAATTCTCCATCGAAGGCAGACCATCAGCGCGCTACGGGCGCATCAGAGAGGGTTTTATTGCACCTGGAGAGCAAGGGTTGTTCCTGGCGGATATCAAACCGTGTCCTCGATCCCTTTTAGCGAGCGGGCCTCTGCTATTCCGTGACGTTGATTACAGGCGCTGTGTCAGCGCGGTAAGACTGGTTACGCGAGCGATATAAGCTTAAGGACAGACTGGCGAGAGATGTGCAGCAGCTTCTGCTTTCGCGTCATCTTCGATGAGGTTCCGGAAGGTGGCAGATGCGATTTGATAAAACGGCCGCCCGGATTTGCAATCATACTCTTCGACAACGCAGTCATGCCGCTGACCAGTATCCACATTCCAGCGATGTGCAATGCTGATGTCCGCTCTGGCAGTCGGAGAAGTTCGCTATATCAGAGAATAAAAAGGCGCTTCCCCATGCCGAAGAGCGCCTTTTATAACAAGCAATGAACTGATTAGTATCAGTTCATGCCGTATTTTTTCAGTTTCTTACGCAGAGTACCGCGGTTGATGCCCATCATCAGGGCCGCGCGGGTCTGGTTACCACGGGTGTATTGCATCACCATGTCCAACAGGGGCTGTTCAACTTCAGCCAGTACTAGCTCATACAGGTCATTCACATCCTGACCATTCAGTTGAGCAAAATAGTTCTTCAGTGCCTGTTTAACCGAGTCACGCAGGGGTTTTTGAGTTACCTGATCCTGAGAGTTAACGGTAGAAACGGTCAGTACGTCAGAATTTACGCGTTGTTCGAACATAGTTCTGTCAGCTCTTTATTTCTGTTTACGCAAAATTTTCGAAGTATGCCTCCAACGCCTCCAGCTGATCGCTGGCATCCTCTATGGCGTTGAATGTGCGCCGAAACTGGTCATTTGGGGCGTGCTCCTGTAGATACCAGGAGACGTGTTTACGTGCAATTCGGTACCCTTTTGCCTGGCCATAAAAGTCATGCAATTCCCGAACATGCGCGCAAAGCAAACGCTTAACCTCTGCCAATGGCAGCGGGGGCAGCAGCTCCCCAGTGTCCAGATAATGCTGGATTTCCCGAAAGATCCAGGGTCTTCCCTGAGCTGCGCGTCCTATCATAAGGGCATCAGCCCCCGTATAGTCGAGCACAGCTCTGGCTTTAAGCGGGTCAGTAATGTCACCATTCGCGATAACCGGAATGGAAACTTTCTGCTTAACTGCCCGAATACTGTCGTATTCAGCGTCTCCGTTAAACAAGCAGGCGCGGGTGCGTCCGTGAATAGTCAGAGCCTGAATGCCACACTCTTCAGCCAGTTGGGCAATTTCTACACAGTTACGGTGTTCCGGCTCCCAACCGGTGCGAATCTTGAGTGTCACGGGAACGTCCACTGCCTTGACGACCGCCGTCAGGATTAACTTCACCTGATCGGGATACTGCAAGAGGGCTGAACCTGCGAGCTTACGATTCACCTTTTTCGCCGGGCACCCCATATTAATATCAATAATCTGGGCACCGCTTTCCACGTTAATACGGGCGGCTGCGGCCATCTCTTCCGGTACGCTCCCGGCGATTTGCACGGTACGAATACCGGGCTCATCCACGTGCACCATCCGTAAACGGGATTTGTCGCTCTCCCAAACCTGCGGGTTAGAGGACATCATCTCGGAAACGGTTAAACCTGCTCCCATCTCGTAGCACAGCGTCCTGAATGGTCTGTCAGTAATGCCAGCCATAGGCGCTGCGATCAGGCGATTTCTGAGCTGATAGTGTCCGATGCGCATGAGTTAAGAAATGACCATACTGTGACTGCAAGGCGGCGTATATTACGCATTTTTTGCACGAGATGAAAGGCCAAACTTTGAGCAATCCTCTGTCACAGATCAATGAATCCAACACTGCCAGAAAAGAGATGGTTAAATTATTATATTAATCATCATCTTAGTTGATGGTGAATAATTTGTGTCCATTTATAAAATCACAAAACTTCTCGATTTTTCTTAGAAAAAGGGGACTGTTAGCGGCATAAAACGCTGTTTTTGTAGTCAAAAAAGCGCATCGTAATGCGATCTGGCTCCCATTTCTTGACGTCATTCAGCGGCTACTGGAAACAAAAATGCGGCCCGCAGACCGCATTCGAGGGTTACTTTCTGCGACCGGTGATCCGACACCACTCTTCTTTCTCCACCACCGGGTCGAGGGCAAAGCGATCGGCATAGGCTTCGCAGACGCTTTCAGCCTGGCTGGCGAGAATACCGGAAAGGCCCAGCAAACCGCCTGAAACGGGCAGCACGCTGATTAACGGGGCCAGCTCACGTAATGGCCCTGCCAGGATGTTGGCGACCACCACATCGGCGCTGAGCGCTTCTGGCTGGTCCTGCGGTAAATAGAGCTCCAGACGATCGGAGACGCCGTTACGTTCGGCGTTATCGCGACTGGCCTGAATCGCCTGCGGATCGATATCGATACCGACAGCTTTTGCGGCGCCCAGTTTCAGCGCCGCAATCGCCAGAATGCCCGAACCACAGCCGAAATCGATAATCGTTTTGCCCGTCAGATCCAGTCCGTCCAGCCATTGCAGACAGAGAGAAGTGGTCGGGTGCGTGCCGGTACCAAACGCCAGACCCGGGTCGAGCATGACGTTGACCGCGTTGGCATCCGGTACTTCGCGCCAGCTTGGGCAGATCCACAGGCGCTCGCCGAAACGCATTGGGTGGAAATTATCCATCCATTCACGTTCCCAGTCTTTATCTTCCAGCTGCTCGATTTTATGCGTGAAACCGGCGCCCAGCAGCGGATGCTGCTCGAGAATCGCCACGACCTCATGCATATCGCTTTCAGCATCGAACAGGCCGATAACATCGGTGTCTCCCCACAGGCGGGTTTCACCCGGCAGTGGCTCGAACACCGGCGTATCGTGGGTATCCTGGAAGGTGATGGAGACCGCGCCGGCCTCCATTAGCGCGTCGCTGAGCTCTTCAGCATGTGCGCCGGTGGTATTCAGTTTCAGTTGGATCCATGGCATAGCAAAACTCTTTATTTGTCAGTAGTGATAACAGGGGCTGGTGGAACGGGCTGACCAAAACGGTTTCCCACGACAAAAGCCAGCAAACTTAGCAGTAGCGAGGGCACAATAGGATGAAAGCCCAGGTACTGAACATTAAACGTAGCGAGCAGGGCATATAATACCCCGCCCACCAGCATAGCGCTGAGTGCGCCGGCGGCATTAGCACGCTCCCAGTACAAACCCAGCACCAGTGGCCATAAGAACACCGCTTCCAGGCCGCCGAAGGCCAGCAGATTCAGCCAGATGATCATTTCTGGTGGCCGCCAGGCGGCGAGGATCATCAGGATCCCGATGACCAGCGTCGTGGCCGTGGAGATCCGCTTCAGCTTCAGTTCATTGTGCTTTTTGGCGGGCTGCGCGCTTAACCAAAGATCTTTAATGATCGTAGCTGATGCCTGCAATAAATGGGCATTAACGTTTGACATGATCGCTGCCATCGGTGCGGCGAGGAACAGGCCCGCGGCCCACGGCGGCAAAACCTGCACCATCAATGTCGGGATGACCTGATCCGGGACGGTCAGATGTGGCAGAACCGCGCGACCAAGCGCGCCGGCCAGATGCATGCCAAACATCAACAACGCCACAACCACGGTACCGATGATAATGCCGCGGTGGACGGCTTTACTGTCTTTGTAGGAGATGCAGCGCACGGCAGTATGCGGCAGGCCGATCACCCCGAAGCAAACCAGCACCCAGAACGAGGTCATAAAGGTCGGCGTGAGGATACCATCAACACCTTCTGGCGATATCAGCTGCGGGTCAATCTTTTGCAGCGTGTCTACTGCGCTGTGCAGCCCGCCAGCGGCGTGTACGACGCCGACCAGCAGCACGATGGTCCCTATCAGCATGACCATACCTTGCATGGTGTCGTTCAGGACGCTGGCGCGAAAACCACCGAATGCCGTGTACAGCGCAATAGTAATCCCAAAGATCAACAGGCCTGTCTCATATTTTATGCCTGCCGCGGTCTCCAGCAGTCGCGCGCCGCCGATAAACTGCACGGCAATGGCCCCCACGAAGGCGACCAGCAGGCTGATACTGGCAATCCAGACCACCGCCCGGCTCTGGTAGCGAGCCTGCAACATATCGTTGAGGGTGATGGCGTTGTAGCGGCGGGCCAGGATCGCAAATTTTTTACCGAGGATCCCCAGTGAGAGCCAGATTGTCGGCACCTGAATCATGGCCAGCAGGACCCAGCCGAGCCCGTATTTATACGCGGCTCCCGGCCCACCGATAAATGAGCTGGCGCTGATGTAGGTGGCGGTGAGCGTCATAGCCAGCACGAAACCGCCCATTGAGCGGCTACCGAGGAAGTACTCGCTCAGAAAGCTGCCGTTGCTGCGTTGACGCATGGCATAGATTGACAGCCCGAATACCACGAACAGGTACGCAATCAGGACGACGATGATTTCAAGCTGCATCGTTATCCTCCAGAGGAATATCGCGGAAGATAAAACGCACCATCGCCCAGCACAGCAAAGTAAACAGCAGGGGTACCAGCAGGCAGGCCATTTCGAACCAGTGCGGCAGCCCGGTGATGCCGATGCCGTTATTCGGCAAATAAGCCGCTGCCAGCCAGGCGGCAAGATAGAGAAAGGTCAGCCACAGCGCCCAGCGCGCTTCTTTGTGGGCCTGAACAAACCGTTTGTCCATTTTTGTGTCCCGGGAGGATGAAGAAAGCGGGGATTGTACCGCATGGTAAAGATGAGGGGAGAGAAAAAGAAAAAAGGCCGGATTATCCGGCCTTCTGCTGTGAATACAGGATTATTTTTCCTGCATACCGAGTTTTTTCTCCAGATAGTGGATGTTGGTGCCACCATGCTGGAAATGCTCGTCATTCATGATGCGAATCTGCAGATCGACGTTGGTTTTGATGCCGTCGATGATCAGCTCCTGCAGCGCATTTTTCATGCGTGAAATCGCCACATCACGGTTTTCGCCGTAACAAATCAGCTTGCCAATCATTGAGTCATAGTACGGAGGTACGGTGTAGCCTGCGTAGATATGAGACTCCCAGCGTACGCCAAAACCACCCGGCGCGTGGAAGCGGGTAATTTTACCCGGGCTCGGCAGGAAGGTGTTCGGGTCTTCGGCGTTGATACGGCATTCCACCGCATGGCCGCGAACCTGGACTTCTTCTTGCTTGATGGACAACGGCTGGCCAGCCGCGATACGCAGCTGTTCTTTGATCAGGTCAACGCCGGTAATCATTTCGGTTACCGGATGTTCAACCTGAATACGGGTGTTCATTTCAATGAAGTAGAACTCACCGTTTTCAAACAGGAACTCAAAGGTGCCTGCGCCGCGATAACCGATGTCGATACACGCTTTAGAGCAGCGTTCGCCGATGTAGCGACGCAGTTCCGGGGTAATGCCCGGCGCCGGTGCTTCTTCGACCACTTTCTGGTGACGACGCTGCATGGAGCAGTCGCGTTCCGCCAGATAGATAGCGTTGCCCTGGCCGTCAGCCAGTACCTGGATCTCGATGTGACGCGGATTTTCCAGGTATTTTTCCATATATACCATGTCGTTGCTGAATGCCGCTTTTGCTTCAGCTTTGGTCATGGAGATGGACTGGGCCAGTTCGGCATCGCTGCGTACAACGCGCATACCGCGTCCGCCGCCGCCGCCGGAGGCTTTGATGATAACCGGATAGCCGATGCGTTTTGCATGAGCGCGGTTCGCATCCATATCGTCGCCCAGCGGGCCGTCAGAACCCGGAACGGTCGGTACGCCCGCTTTCTTCATCGCGGTGATCGCAGACACTTTATCGCCCATCAGACGAATAGTGTCGGCTTTCGGGCCGATGAAGATGAAGCCGGAACGTTCAACCTGCTCAGCAAAATTGGCGTTCTCGGACAGGAAGCCATAACCCGGGTGGATAGCCACCGCGCCGGTAATTTCCGCTGCGCTGATGATTGCCGGGATATTCAGATAGCTTTTTACGGACGGAGCCGGACCGATACAGACCGTCTCATCCGCTAACAGTACGTGTTTTAAATCGCGATCCGCAGTGGAGTGCACAGCGACGGTCTTGATGCCCAGTTCTTTACAGGCACGCAGGATACGCAGTGCAATCTCGCCTCGGTTAGCGATAACAATTTTATCCAGCATGTTCGCCTCGTTACTCGATGACTACCAGCGGCTCATCAAATTCTACCGGTTGGCCGCTTTCGATCAGAATGGCTTTCACCACGCCGGATTTATCGGCTTCGATCTGGTTCATCATTTTCATCGCTTCTACGATGCACAGGGTGTCGCCCACGTTAACTTTCTGACCGACTTCCACGAACGCTTTTGCGTCCGGGCTCGGGGTGCGGTAGAAAGTACCAACCATCGGGGAACGTACGATGTGACCGCTGATTTCAGCTTTCGCCGGCGCGTCTGCCTGAGCGGAGGCCGGTGCTGCTGCAACCGGTGCCTGGGCCTGCATCATCGGCGCGGCATAAGCCTGCTGCATGACCGGGTAGCCCGCATTCGGCGCGGCACGGCTGATGCGTACAGACTCTTCGCCTTCAGAAATTTCCAGTTCGGAGATGCCTGATTCTTCAACCAGCTCGATCAGCTTTTTAATCTTACGAATATCCATGAGTGGGTTCCGTACTCTTTGTTTAGTGTGATTGTGACAGGCGTTTTACCGCCGTCTGTAAAGCGTATGAATAGCCGTCCGCACCGAGTCCGCAGATGACGCCCGAGGCGATATCCGACAGATAGGAGTGGTGACGGAACGGTTCGCGTGCATGTACGTTGCTCAGGTGAATCTCGATAAACGGGATACTGACCGCAAGCAATGCATCGCGGATAGCCACGCTAGTGTGCGTAAACGCGGCCGGATTAATCAGGATATAGTCTACAGTGTCTTTAGCCTGATGAATTCGGTCGATGAGCGCGAACTCCGCATTGGACTGCAGGTGATCCAGCGCCACGTTCAGAGCCGAAGCTTCTGATTGCAGACGGTTAACAATCTCAGAAAGCTTAAGGGTGCCATACTTCTCAGGCTCACGGGTGCCGAGCATGTTAAGATTGGGTCCGTTTAAAAGCAAAATGCGAAACTTGTCAGCCATTGTGTGGCTATCTCCTGCCATTCTCGGGTAAAAAACAAAATATACCTTCGAAGCGCGCTTGTCACCTTTTCAGGGCCCGAAAACCCCGTCAGGAAAACCAAAGTCGCACATTATAACGATTTCGTAGCATTTGGCAGCTAAATACTGGTCTTATCAGGGAAGATTATCAACCGCTATCGTTCAAAGCGTCGCGGTTGATAAAAGAACTGCGGGAAACTGCACATATCCGATGATTATCGCCACCACTGACGGAACTTCTTGTAACGCCATGCTAAAAGCAACGCGGCCAGCACGGCATAAATCACCGGCTGCGGGGATAAGATCTTCACCGACCACAGATAGTGAATGGGGGCAAGGATTGCCACCAGATAAACAAAGTTGTGCAAAGTTTGCCAGCGGCGACCCAGTTTTCTCTGCAACACCTGTGTTGAGGTGGCGGCCAGCGCCAGCAAAATCAACCAGCTGATAAAACCCAACGTCAGGTAAGGTCTGCTGACTAACTCCGAGCCCAGCAGCGCCAGATTGTGGATACCCAACTCCAGCAGCGTGTAGCTGGTGAGATGCAGCGTTGCCCAGGCAAAACACCACAGCCCGAGTAAACGCCGGGTACGAATCAACAACGGTTGTTTAGCGTAGCGCGCGAGCGGTGAGACGAGCAAGGTCGCCAGCAAAAATTTAAGAGCCATCCTACCGGTAAAGTGCTGGATATCTTTTGCCGGGTCGGCGCTAAAGTAGCCCTGCTGTGCGGCCCAGAAGAGCCAGATAAAGGGTAAGAAGCCGGCCAGATGAAGCCCCACCTTCAGCCAGGTAATCTGTTTTACGCTCAGACGCACTAGTAGTACTCCCGCAGATTCAGTCCCCGATAGAGCGATGCCACCTCATCAGCATAACCGTTAAATAACAGCGTCGGCTGGCGCTTAACATCGAGCACGCCGCCAGAGCCGATAAAACGCTCTGTGGCCTGCGACCAACGCGGATGATCGACGTGCGGATTGACGTTAGCGTAAAAGCCATATTCCCCCGGCCCGGCCAGATTCCAGGTGGTGGGGGGCTGCTCGCGCGTCAACTCGATGCTGACGATGGATTTGATACCTTTAAAACCGTATTTCCACGGGACGGTCAGCCGGACAGGCGCGCCGTTTTGCGGCGGCAGCGCTTTACCGTAAACGCCGACGCTGAGCAGCGTCAGAGGGTGCATGGCTTCATCCAGCCGCAGACCTTCTACATAAGGATAAGCCAGCCCCCCGCCGATAAAGCGATCTTTTTGTCCCGGCATCTGGTCCGGCGCATAAATGGTTTTAAACGCGACAAAACGGGCGTTGCTGGTGGGCTCAACCAGCGCCAGCAGTTTATGTAGCGGGAAGCCGATCCAGGGCACCACCATTGACCAGGCCTCTACGCAGCGCATCCGGTAAATGCGTTCTTCCAGCGGAAAGCGCCGGGTCAGGTCGTCATGATCGAGCGTCAGCGGTTTGGCCACTTCCCCGCCGATGGTCAGCGTCCACGGGTCGGTGCGCAGACTGCCGGCATTGGCGGCCGGATCGGCTTTATCGAGGCCAAATTCATAGAAGTTATTGTAGCCGGTGACTTTATCTTCCGGCGTCAGTGCGAGCTTACTTTGCCATTCGGCGGGTTTATTGAAAGTGAGCGGCTTCCCGGCCGGCGCCGGTGGGCGGTCATGGCCTTTAAACCAGTCCAGCAGATCGGCTCGCGCCGTGGGGGAAAGAGAAAGGGCCGTTGCGGTGATCCCGAGTGACTTCAGAACCTGGCGGCGCTGCAGCATAAAAACGGATTCTGCCGTGACATCGGCTTCCGTGAGTTTTTTGGCTTTCATGACATCCTCCGGCATGCTTTTTCCTAAGCATGACGGAGGCGGCGACTTATCGCGAATATGTCACGAAAAATTGCAGATTAGGCGATCTTCACCAGCGTCCGCCCCTGGATCTGATTATTCATCATCTTATCGGCGAACGCCGGGGCCTCGGCCAGCGTAATTTCCGTGGCGCTCGCGGCATAGAACGATTCCGGCAGATCACGCACCAGACGTTGCCAGGCCTCAGCGCGACGCGCGGACGGCGTCATGACGGAATCGACGCCCTGCAGGCGAACATTACGCAGAATAAACGGCATCACCGTCGTCGGCAGCGCAAAGCCCCCGGCCAGACCACAGGCGGCGACGCAGCCGCCGTAATTCATCTGCGCCAGTACTTTCGCCAGCACCTTGTCCCCGACGGTATCAATCGCGCCAGCCCACAGCTGTTTTTCCAGCGGACGGGTTTCGGCAAACTCTTCGCGGCCGAGAATGCGCTGCGCGCCGAGGCTTTTCAGATACTCATGAGTGCTGTCGCGGCCAGAGACCGCGACGACCGAATAGCCGAGCTGATGCAGCAGCGCAATAGCGGTGCTACCGACGCCGCCGCTGGCGCCCGTCACAATGATTTCCCCGTCCTGCGGACGGATGCCGGCATCTTCCAGCGCCATGACGCACAGCATCGCGGTGAAGCCGGCGGTACCGATCGCCATCGCTTTACGGCCATCAAGACCTTCCGGCATCGCGACCAGCCAGTCGCCTTTCACGCGCGCACGTTCGGCCAGGCCGCCCCAGTGATTTTCACCGACGCCCCAGCCGGTCAGCAGCACTTTCTGCCCGCTGTGGAAACGCGGATCTTCGCTGGAGTGAACGCTACCGGCGAAATCGATGCCAGGAATCATCGGAAAGTTGCGGATGATTTTTCCCTTGCCGGTGATCGCCAGCGCATCTTTATAGTTAAGGCTGGACCAGTGAATATCGACGGTGACATCACCCTGCGGCAGCTGGTCGGCGTCGATGGTTTGCACCGAAGAGATTGTTTTACCATCCTGCTGTTCTAATATTAAAGCCTGCATAAGCGGCTCCTTATTTGTACAAAGATTGGAAAAATTTTTCTGCAGACTATACTCGCTATCGACATTATTACGCCGATATAACGCAATAAATTGCCAGAAACGTCAGCTTTGATAGTATGCCTCGCGCTTTAGAAAGTTAGTGCTTACTTTAGGTAAAGCGCCAGTACAGGAGCCCGAAAATCTATCGGGCGGTCATTCACTCGCGGAGTTAACACAGGGATGCGATTAACGACGAAGTTCTCAGCATTTGTCACGCTGCTTACCAGCCTGACCATCTTTGTCACGCTCATAGGTGCCTCGCTGAGTTTTTATAACGGTATTCAGCTGAAAATGGAGAATCGTGTCCAGGCCGTGGCGACGATGCTGGATAACCGCCTGATCTCATCCTCGTTCGATAAGCTCGAACCGCAAATGGATGAGTTGATGACGCCGGTGGAGATTGTGCAGGTCGATTTTTTGCTCAACGGAAAGCCGGTGTACGATCACTCGCGTAGCGACAGCTACCGTCCGCCGGGGAGTAAGAATCAGTATCGTGAAATAACGGTGCCGTCGTTAAAACACCCCGGTATGACAATTCACCTGGTCTATCTCGACCCGATGGTGAATTATTTCCGCTCGCTGCATATCACCGCGCCCTTATCGATAGCCATCGGCTTTATGGTTCTGGTTATCTTTTTCTCCGTGCGCTGGATTCGCCGTCAACTGGCGGGTCAGGAGCTGCTGGAGGTGCGCGCCGCGCGGATCCTCAACGGCGAACGCGGACCGCAGGTACGAGGGTCGGTACATGAGTGGCCGGCAAGCACCAGCAGCGCGCTGGATATGCTGCTTTCCGAGCTGCAGTTTGCCAGCGATCAGCGCAGCCGCATGGATACGCTGATTCGTTCTTATGCTGCGCAAGACTCGAAGACCGGGCTGAATAATCGCCTGTTTTTTGATAATCAGTTGGCAATGTTGCTGGAAGATCCGGAAAAGGTGGGTTCGCACGGTATCGTGATGATGATTCGCCTGCCGGAGTTCGATCTACTACGTGATAACTGGGGGCGGGCCGCAGCCGAAGAACACTACTTCACGCTTATCAACCTGCTGTCGACTTTTATTATGCGCTATCCTGGGGCGCTACTGGCACGCTACCACCGCAATGATTTTGCCGTACTCCTTCCTCACCGTACCTTAAAAGAGGCCGATAGCATCGCCGGGTTGCTGTTAAAAGCGGTGGATGCGCTGCCGCCGACGCGGATCCTTGATCGCGATGACATGATGCATATTGGCCTTTGCGCTTTCCGCAGCGGGCAGACGACGGCGCTGGTAATGGAACGCGCCGAGGCAGCGACGCGCAATGCGGTGCTGCAGGGCAGCAATAGCTGGGCAGTCTACGATGACTCGTTACCGGAGAAAGGGCGCGGTAACGTCCGCTGGCGTACGCTGATTGAACAAATGCTAAGTCGCGGCGGACCGCGACTATACCAGAAGCCGGCCGTTACCCGCGACGGGCGCGTCCATCATCGTGAACTGATATCGCGATTGTATGACGGGAAGGAAGAGGTGAGCGCGGCAGAATATATGCCAATGGTGCAACAGTTTGGTCTGGCGGAAGAGTACGACCGCCTGCAGATCACGCGATTGCTGCCTTTTTTAAGTTTTTGGCCGGAGGAAAACCTTGCGCTGCAGGTGACGGTGGAATCATTGATCCGGCCGAGATTTCAGCGTTGGCTGCGCGATAGCTTGATGCAGAGTGAAAAATCGCAACGTCGACGGATTATTTTTGAACTTGCAGAGGCAGATGTTTGTCAATATATCGGCCGCTTACAACCGGTAATGCGCCTGGTCAACGCTCTGGGTATTCGCGTTGCCGTTGTGCAGGCCGGATTAACGTTGGTTGGAACCAGTTGGATCAAGCAGTTGGATGTCGAAGTCATTAAGCTGCATCAGGGACTGTCGCGCAATATCGAAAAGCGCAGTGAGAACCAGCTGCTGGTTCAGAGCCTGGTAGAGGCCTGTAAGGGCATGCCGGTCCAGGTTTTTGCAACCGGCGTTCGCAGTCGCAGTGAGTGGCAGGTGCTGTCTCAATGCGGTGTTACGGGTGGACAGGGGGAATTTTTTGCCGCCTCACAGCCACTTGACACTAATGTGAAAAAATATTCGCAAAGATACTCGGTTTGATCTGCCGTTTAGCGTGATTTCACGTAGAATAATGCGCGCCATAGTGAAGGGGGTGTGCTTGTCTACCTGCCGGATTATCGCAATGTAAATGCCAGCAACTGACCTTTGACGGGTTATGGATTCAGGCGCGGAGCGCTGTTGACGATTTCGCCACTGAATGAACCCGGTCAATTTGTAACAAAGGAAATGCGCTGCACTAATTTTCACCGTAGCAGATGATTTTTGCGCCTTGTCGCTGCTGCGTGTGGTTGGTAAAGTAAGCGGATTTTGTTTTCCGCCCCAGCTTTCAGGATTATCCCTTAGTATGTTAAAAAAATTTCGTGGCATGTTTTCCAATGACCTGTCCATTGACCTGGGTACCGCGAATACCCTGATTTACGTAAAAGGACAAGGCATCGTATTGAATGAGCCTTCCGTTGTGGCCATTCGTCAGGATCGTGCCGGCTCGCCGAAAAGCGTCGCTGCTGTTGGTCATGAAGCGAAGCAGATGCTCGGGCGTACACCGGGCAACATCGCGGCGATTCGCCCGATGAAAGACGGCGTTATCGCCGACTTCTTCGTTACCGAAAAAATGCTCCAGCACTTCATCAAGCAGGTGCATAGCAATAGCTTCATGCGCCCAAGCCCGCGCGTTCTGGTGTGCGTACCGGTCGGTGCAACTCAGGTTGAGCGTCGTGCGATTCGTGAATCCGCTCAGGGCGCTGGCGCTCGTGAAGTCTTCCTGATTGAAGAGCCGATGGCGGCTGCGATCGGCGCAGGCTTACCGGTTTCTGAAGCGACCGGTTCTATGGTGGTGGATATTGGTGGCGGTACCACAGAAGTGGCGGTTATCTCCCTGAACGGCGTGGTTTACTCCTCTTCCGTACGTATCGGCGGTGACCGTTTCGATGAAGCCGTGATTAATTATGTGCGTCGTAACTACGGCTCCCTGATCGGTGAAGCGACGGCTGAACGTATCAAGCATGAAATCGGTTCGGCGTATCCGGGCGATGAAGTGCGTGAAATCGAAGTTCGCGGCCGTAACCTGGCAGAAGGCGTGCCACGCGGCTTTACTCTGAATTCGAACGAAATTCTCGAAGCGCTGCAGGAACCGCTGACCGGTATCGTCAGCGCGGTGATGGTAGCGCTGGAACAGTGTCCGCCGGAGCTGGCTTCCGATATCTCCGAGCGCGGTATGGTTCTGACTGGCGGTGGCGCCCTGCTGCGCAACCTCGACCGTCTGTTGATGGAAGAGACAGGTATTCCTGTCGTAGTTGCAGAAGATCCACTGACTTGCGTCGCGCGTGGCGGCGGTAAAGCGCTGGAAATGATCGACATGCACGGCGGCGACTTGTTCAGCGAAGAGTAGTCAGCCGAAGGTCCAGGGTAGCCTCAAAAGCTACCCTTGGTCTTAACTGACACGAGAATACGCATAGCCTATGAAGCCAATTTTTAGCCGTGGCCCGTCGCTACAGATTCGCCTTATCCTGGCGGTTTTGGTGGCGCTTGGCGTGATTATCGCCGACAGCCGCCTGGGTACGTTCAGTCAGATCAGAACGTACATGGACACTGCCGTCAGCCCTTTCTACTTTATCTCAAATGGTCCCCGGGAATTGCTGGACAGCGTATCGCAAACGCTGGCAACCCGCGATCAGCTCGAACTGGAAAACCGCGCGCTGCGTCAGGAACTGCTGCTGAAGAACAGCGATTTGCTGATGCTGGGCCAGTACAAACAGGAGAACGCGCGTCTGCGCGAGCTGCTGGGCTCGCCGCTGCGCCAGGATGAGCAAAAAATGGTGACTCAGGTCATCTCGACGGTTAACGATCCTTACAGTGACCAGGTTGTCATCGATAAGGGCAGCGTGAACGGCGTGTACGAAGGCCAGCCGGTGATCAGCGACAAAGGCGTTGTGGGTCAGGTCGTCGCGGTGGCGAAGTTAACCAGCCGCGTGTTGCTCATCTGCGATGCGACGCATGCGTTGCCGATTCAGGTTCTGCGTAATGATATTCGCGTGATTGCGGCGGGTAACGGGTGCACTGACGATTTACAGCTGGAGCACCTGCCGGCGAACACCGATATTCGCGTCGGCGATGTGCTGGTGACCTCCGGTCTCGGTGGCCGCTTCCCGGAAGGCTATCCGGTCGGCGTGGTGTCTTCGGTGAAGCTCGACACGCAGCGTGCGTATACGGTCATTCAGGCGCGCCCGACGGCGGGTCTGCAGCGTCTGCGCTATCTCCTGTTGCTGTGGGGGGCCGATCGTAACGGGACCAACCCGATGACGCCGGAAGAAGTGCACCGCGTCGCCAATGAGCGCCTGATGCAGATGATGCCGCAGGTTCTGCCGGCACCGGATGCCATGGGGCCGCAAATGCCGGCGCCAGCAACCGGCGTGGCGTCGTCCGCGCAACCTCTGCCTGCTGGGGGGCAATAGTGGCAAGTTATCGAAGCCAGGGACGCTGGGTTATCTGGCTCTCGTTTCTTATCGCACTATTGCTGCAGGTTATGCCCTGGCCGGCGGACCTGACCGTCTTCCGGCCAAACTGGGTATTCCTGATCCTGCTTTACTGGATCCTCGCCTTACCGCATCGGGTGAACGTAGGCACCGGTTTCGTCATGGGGGCTATCCTCGATCTCATCAGTGGGTCGACACTGGGCGTTCGCGCGCTATCGTTAAGTATCATCGCTTATCTGGTGGCGCTGAAATATCAGCTGTTTCGCAACCTGGCGCTCTGGCAGCAGGCGCTGGTGGTGATGATGCTATCCCTTGCCGTGGATATCGTTGTTTTCTGGGCCGAGTTTTTAGTGATCAACGTCTCTTTCCGTCCGGAAGTGTTCTGGAGTAGTGTAGTAAACGGTGTGCTCTGGCCATGGTTATTCCTGCTGATGCGGAAAGTCCGTCAGCAATTCGCGGTGCAATAAGGTTGATATGACAACTCTGTATCTCGCTTCAGGCTCTCCGCGTCGGCAGGAACTGCTGACGCAACTGGGGCTCTCTTTTGAACGTCTGGTTCCCGGCATTGAAGAACGGCGTCTGCCACAGGAGAGCGCCGGGCACTATGTTGTGCGTCTGGCACGCGAGAAGGCACAGGCAGGCGTCGCACTGGCAGCGCGCGATCTGCCGGTGCTGGGGGCGGATACCATTGTCATCCTGAACGGCGAAGTGCTGGAAAAACCACGCGACGCCGGGCACGCTGCAGAGATGCTGCGTATGCTTTCCGGTAAGACGCATCAGGTCATGACGGCCGTGGCGCTGGCGGATAAGCAGCTGACGCTGGATTGCCTGGTGGTGACGGAAGTGACCTTCCGTCTGCTCTCAGAACAGGACATTGCCAGCTATGTGGCCAGCGGCGAACCTCTGGACAAAGCTGGCGCATACGGTATTCAAGGGTTGGGTGGCTGTTTCGTCAGGAAGATTAATGGCAGCTATCACGCCGTGGTCGGCTTACCGCTGGTAGAAACGTATGAGTTGCTGAGTAACTTTAACTCACTGCGTGAAGAAAAGGGATAAAGATGACGGCAGAATTATTAGTTAACGTAACGCCATCTGAGACGCGCGTTGCGTACATCGATGGCGGTATTCTTCAGGAAATTCATATTGAGCGTGAAGCGCGGCGCGGAATCGTAGGCAATATCTACAAAGGTCGTGTCAGTCGTGTACTGCCGGGGATGCAGGCGGCTTTTGTAGATATTGGCCTGGATAAGGCCGCGTTTCTGCATGCGTCAGATATTATGCCGCATACTGAATGCGTCGCCGGGGAAGAACAAAAGCAGTTTACCGTGCGCGATATTTCCGAACTGGTTCGTCAGGGCCAGGACCTGATGGTTCAGGTAGTGAAAGATCCGCTCGGCACGAAAGGCGCTCGCCTGACGACGGACATTACGCTGCCTTCCCGCTATCTGGTCTTTATGCCCGGGGCTTCTCACGTCGGCGTGTCACAGCGTATCGAGAGTGAAGCTGAACGCGAACGGTTAAAGAAGGTGGTGGCCGACTACTGCGATGAGCAGGGCGGTTTTATCATCCGTACCGCCGCAGAAGGGGTGCACGAACAGGAGTTAGCCGCCGATGCGGCCTACCTCAAGCGCGTATGGACTAAGGTCATGGAGCGCAAAAAACGGCAGCAGACCCGTTATCAGCTGTACGGTGAACTGGCGTTGGCTCAGCGCGTGCTGCGCGATTTTGCCGATGAGCATCTGGACCGTATTCGCGTTGATTCTCGCCTGACGTATGAATCGCTGGTCGAGTTTACCGCCGAATATATGCCGGAAATGACCAGCAAGCTGGAGCACTACAGCGGCCGTCAGCCGATTTTCGATCTCTTTGACGTCGAGAACGAAATTCAGCGCGCGCTGGAGCGTAAGGTGGAGCTGAAATCCGGCGGCTATCTGGTTATCGATCAAACCGAAGCGATGACCACCGTGGATATCAATACCGGGGCATTTGTCGGCCACCGCAATCTCGACGATACGATTTTTAATACCAATATTGAGGCGACCCAGGCGATCGCCCGCCAGCTGCGTCTGCGCAATCTGGGCGGGATTATCATTATTGATTTCATCGATATGAATAATGAAGATCACCGCCGCCGGGTATTGCATTCACTGGAACAGGCGTTGAGTAAAGATCGGGTCAAAACCAGCATTAACGGCTTCTCCCAGCTTGGCCTGGTAGAGATGACCCGTAAGCGGACCCGTGAAAGCGTTGAGCACGTATTGTGTAAGGATTGCCCTACCTGCCACGGACGCGGTACGGTGAAATCGGTGGAAACGGTGTGTTATGAAATCATGCGTGAGATTGTGCGTGTGCATCATGCCTACGATTCCGATCGTTTCCTGGTCTATGCTTCTCCTGCGGTTGCGGAAACCCTGAAAGGGGAAGAGTCGCACGCGCTGGCGGAAGTCGAAATCTTTGTCGGCAAACAGGTCAAAGTACAAATTGAACCGCTCTATAATCAAGAGCAGTTCGATGTCGTTATGATGTAAGCATCTGGTTTGCCTCTGTTCTGGTGCCCGGGAGTATGGCTAAACGACGCCTTATCCCGGAAGTCAACGCCGCTGACGCGGAGGCAAATAGACGGATGACGTGTAAAGGTCAGACAAGGAGAGAGGCGTGAGGCGACTGCCCGGGATATTACTGCTCACCGCGGCAACATTGACAGTTGTCGTCGCGCTGCTGGTGAGCGGCCTGCGTCTCGTTCTGCCGCAGCTGGACGCATGGCGCCCGCAGCTGCTGGAAAAAATCTCGGCGATTTCCGGCTCGCCGGTCAATGCTTCACAGCTCACGGCCCGCTGGGAAAATTTTGGCCCGACGCTCGACGTGCGTGATGTCTCCGCGGGTCTGAAGGACGGCGGTCAGCTCTCTGTTAAACGGGTTACTCTGGCGCTGGATGTCTGGCAAAGTCTGCTGCACATGCGCTGGCAGTTCCGCGATCTCACCTTCTGGCAGTTGAAAATCCATACCAATTCGCCTATCCAGACCAACGATGGCGGCGATAGCCTGAAAACCGACCATATTGGCGATCTCTTCCTGCGCCAGTTCGACCACTTTATTCTCCGCGATAGCCATTTGAGTTTCGTAACCATTTCCGGGCAACGCGCGGAATTAGCGGTCCCGCAGCTCACCTGGCTGAACACCAATAACCGCCATCGCGCAGAAGGGCAACTGAGCCTCTCCAGCCTCAACGGCCAGCATGGGGTGATGCAGGTACGCATGGATCTGCGTGATGAAAATGGCCTGCTGAACAAAGGGCGCGTATGGCTGCAGGCGGACGATATTGACGTGAAGCCGTGGCTGGGTCGCTGGATGCAGGACAATATTGCGTTGCAAAATGCCCGCTTTAGCCTCGAAGGCTGGATGACCATCGACAAAGGCGATATCGCCAGCGGCGACGTCTGGTTGAAGAAGGGCGGCGCCAGCTGGCAGGGGGATAGTCAGCCCCATCGATTGACGGTGGATAATCTGACGGCCCATGTCTTCCGCGAGAAGCAGGGCTGGGGCTTCCATATCCCGGATACCCGGATCTCGATCGACGGCAAAGCCTGGCCGCGCGGCGCGCTGGCAATGGCGTGGATCCCGGCGCAGGATGTTGGCGGCAATGACCGCTCGCGCAGCGATGAGCTGCGTGTCCGCGCCAGTAACCTTGATTTGAATGGCCTGACCGGGCTGCAACCTATTGCCGATAAGCTGGCCCCTGAGCTGGGCGAAGTCTGGCGCACCACGCAACCTGCCGGCAAAATCGATCTGCTGGCGCTGGATATCCCGCTGCAGGCGGCGGAGAAGTCCCGTTTCCAGGCAAGCTGGAGCTCTCTCTCCTGGAAGCAGTGGAAGCTGCTGCCTGGGGCCGAGCATTTCTCCGGTAGCGTTGCCGGAAGCGTGGAGAACGGTACGCTGCACGCCAGTATGAGCGAGGCAAAAATGCCTTATGCCGCGGTCTTCCGCGCCCCGCTGGAAATCGCCAAAGGTGATGCCACCCTCAACTGGGTGAAGAATGACAAAGGTTTTATGCTCGACGGGCGCAACATTGACGTGCAGGCGACCGGGGTCCGCGCGCGAGGAGGATTCCGCTATTTACAGCCGCAGGGTGATGAACCGTGGCTGGGGATTCTGGCGGGGATCAGCACCAATGACGGTGGTCAGGCATGGCGCTATTTCCCGGAGAACCTGATGGGCAAAGAGCTGGTGGATTATCTCAGCGGCGCGATAAAAGGCGGGCAGTCAACCAACGCGACTCTGGTTTACGGCGGTAATCCGCACCTGTTCCCGTATCTGCATAATGAAGGCCAGTTCCAGGTTTCGGTGCCATTAACCAACGCCACTTTTGCCTTTCAACCCGACTGGCCGGCATTAACCGGTCTGGATATCAACCTCGACTTCATCAACAACGGTTTATGGATGAAGGCCGATAAGGCGATGCTCGGTAACGTTACCGCCAGCAACCTTGATGCGGTTATCCCCGATTATTCTCAGGAAAAACTGCTTATTGATGCCGATATCAACGGTCCTGGGAAAGATGTCGGCCCCTATTTTAAAGAGACGCCGCTGAAAGAGACGCTGGGTTCGGCACTGGATGAGCTACAGCTGAATGGAAATGTAAGCGCTCGCTTACATCTTGATATTCCGCTGGATGGCGAGCTGACCACCGCCAGAGGCGATGTCAATCTGGTGAACAACAGCCTGTTTATCAAACCGATTGATGCAACGTTGAAGGATCTGACCGGCAAGTTCAGCTTTATCAATGGGGCTCTGAAGAGCGAGCCCCTGAAAGCCAGCTGGTTTAATCAGCCGCTGAATCTCGATTTTTCCACCACCGAGGGACCTAAGGCTTTCCAGGTCAACGTTGGAATGAATGCCAGCTGGCAGCCGTCGCGTACCGGTCTCCTGCCCAAAGCGGTCAATGATGCCGTGAGCGGTAGCGTGCCGTGGGACGGTAAGGTGGCCATTGAGCTGCCGTATCATGGGAATGCGAGCTATAAGGTTGATATTAATGGCGATCTGAAAAATGTAAGTAGCGACTTACCTTCTCCGGTCAATAAAAAGGCGGGTGAGCCGCTTGCGGTAAAAATTAATGTCGAAGGCGGGTTAAACAGCTTCGAGTTGACCGGCGCTATCGGCGGCAAAAATCATTTCAACAGCCGCTGGCTGCTGAACCGCAAGCTGACGCTGGATCGGGCGATTTTAACCTCTGACAGCAAAGCCATTTCTCCGCTGCCGGATCAGGCTGGCGTTGAGCTGAATATGCCGCCGATGGATGGCGCGCAGTGGCTGGCGCTTTTCCAGGGCGGCGCCGTCAATGAAGTCAGCAGCAATATTCTCTTCCCGGAACGTATGACGTTGCGCACGCCGTCGCTGACGTTTGCTGGCCAAAACTGGAACAACGTGAGTCTGGTGAGCCAACCGGATGCCGGTGGTTCGAAGATTGAAGCCCAGGGGCGGGAAGTCAACGCCTCTTTGACCATCCGGCAAAATGCCCCCTGGCAGGCCGCCATTCGCTACCTGTATTACAATCCGGCGGCCGCTCAGAAGAGTGCGTCCAGCGAGACGAGTCCGCTTGCCAGTAACCGCCTTGATTTTCGCGGTTGGCCGGATCTCCAGCTGCGCTGCGCAGAGTGCTGGTTATGGGGGCAAAAATATGGACGGATCGACGGTGATTTCTCTATTAAAGGCGATACCCTGGCGCTGGCTAACGGGCTGGTGGATACCGGTTTTGGCCGTCTGACTTCCGACGGCGTATGGGTCAATGCCCCCGGCGGCGTGCGCACGTCGCTGAAAGGTAAACTCCATGGGAATAAAACGGATTCCTTCGCCAGCTTTTTCGGTATTTCAACGCCGGTGAAAGGGTCGTCGTTCGATATTGATTATGATTTGCACTGGCGTGCCCCACCGTGGCAGCCGGACGTGGCGTCGCTCAATGGGGTGCTGAAAAGCCATCTCGGAAAAGGCGAATTTACCGACATCAGCACCGGTCATGCCGGGCAGCTGTTGCGTCTGCTGAGCGTCGATGCGCTGCTGCGAAAACTGCGTTTCGACTTTAGCGATACCTTTAGCGAAGGCTTCTATTTTGATTCGATCAACAGCACGGCATGGATTAAAGACGGCGTGCTGAATACGGATGATACGTTGGTGGATGGCCTTGAGGCGGATATCGCTATGAAAGGCTCGATCGACCTGGTACGCCGCCAGCTGGATATGCAGGCGGTCGTGGCCCCGGAAATTTCGGCGACCGTTGGTGTGGCGACAGCGTTTGCGATTAACCCGATAGTCGGCGCCGCGGTGTTTGCCGCCAGCAAAGTGCTGGGGCCGCTGTGGAACAAAGTGTCAATCCTGCGCTATCGCATCACTGGCCCTATCGATCAGCCGCAGATCAATGAAGTCCTGCGCCAGGCGCGTAGCGACAAAAAGCAATGATTTGACGATTGCGGGGAATTACCGCACTCTCAATAGATAGCGTTTTTTATTTCCGCCTGACAGGCGGCAACAAACGAGTAGCATAACGATGAGTCTGAACCTGGTAAGTGAACAATTACTGTCAGCAAATGGCCTGAATCATCAGGATCTTTTTGCCATTCTTGGCCAGTTGGCCGAGCGCCGTCTGGATTACGGCGATCTCTATTTTCAGTCGAGCTATCACGAATCCTGGGTTCTGGAAGACAGCATCATTAAAGATGGTTCGTACAATATCGACCAGGGCGTCGGCGTTCGTGCGGTCAGCGGCGAGAAAACGGGTTTTGCTTATGCCGACCAAATCAGCCGGCTGGCGCTGGAACAGAGCGCGCAGGCGGCTCGTACCATCGTGCGCGATAGCGGCGACGGTAAAGTGCGTACCCTGGGAGCGGTAGAATACGGCGCGCTGTATACCAGTATCGATCCGCTGCAAAGCATGAGCCGCGAAGAGAAACTGGATATCCTGCGTCGCGTCGATAAAGCCGCCCGCGCTGCGGATAAACGGGTGCAGGAAGTGTCCGCCAGCCTGAGCGGCGTGTATGAATTGATTCTGGTTGCGGCGACCGATGGGACGTTAGCGGCGGACGTTCGTCCGCTGGTGCGCCTGTCGGTCAGCGTGCTGGTGGAAGACGACGGTAAACGCGAGCGCGGCTCCAGCGGCGGCGGCGGTCGTTTTGGCTATGACTATTTCCTGGCCGCCGAAGACGGTGAAGTCCGCGCCGATGCCTGGGCGAAAGAAGCGGTGCGCATGGCGCTGGTGAATTTGTCCGCCGTTGCCGCCCCGGCGGGCATGCTGCCGGTGGTGCTGGGCGCTGGCTGGCCTGGCGTGTTGCTGCATGAAGCGGTAGGGCACGGTCTGGAAGGCGACTTCAACCGTCGCGGGACCTCGGTATTCAGCGGCCATATGGGCGAACTGGTGGCTTCCGAACTGTGCACCGTGGTGGATGATGGCACCATTGCCAATCGCCGCGGCTCGCTGGCCGTTGATGACGAAGGGACGCCGGGTCAGTACAACGTGTTGATTGAGAACGGTATCCTGAAAGGCTATATGCAGGACAAACTCAACGCGCGTCTGATGGGGGTTGCGCCGACCGGTAACGGCCGTCGCGAGTCGTACGCCCATCTGCCGATGCCGCGCATGACCAACACCTACATGCTGGCAGGTAAATCGACGCCGCAGGAAATTATTGAATCGGTCGATTACGGTATCTATGCCCCTAACTTTGGCGGCGGTCAGGTCGATATCACCTCCGGTAAGTTTGTGTTCTCCACTTCAGAAGCCTACCTGATCGAAAAAGGGAAGGTCACAAAAGCGGTGAAGGGCGCGACCCTGATTGGTTCCGGGATTGAAGCGATGCAGCAGATTTCCATGGTCGGTAACGATCTGAAGCTTGATAGCGGTGTCGGCGTGTGCGGTAAAGAGGGCCAGAGCGTGCCGGTAGGCGTTGGCCAACCGACGCTGAAAGTCGATAACCTTACCGTTGGCGGAACCGCCTGAGTGTTCTGAATGCGCCTTCGCATCTTGCGAAGGCGCAGCCTGCACCGGCGACACTCCTGCTTTGTGGGTCGCCGCTAGCGGCAAATTCCCCGGCCGTGCATCCCCTGGTAAATTTTTGCCACCTCGACAAAATACTCCGTCAGTGAATTAATGCAGACCTGAACCTTCAGCGGCAGCTTGTCTTTTTCGGTATACACCGCGTACACCGGGCGAGGATCGGACTGGTAGCTTGGCAGCAGGATCTCCAGCTCGCCGCGGTTGATCTCTTCGATTGCCCACATCAGCGGAACGTAAGCCACGCCAACGCCGGCGGTCAGCCAACGTACCAGCGTCATGGGGTCGTTGGTGACAAAGCGGCCCTGCGGGATCAGTTTGGTTGAGATCCCTTCCGGGGCGATGATTTCAAATTCATTATCAGGGCGCACGCTATACTCAAGCCACGAATGGCTGGCGAGATCGGCCGGTTTTTCCGGGATCCCCGCCTGCTGCAGATAGCTTTTCGCCGCGCAGAGCACCATCGGCATCGAGCCAAGCCGGCGTGAAAAGAGACTGGAATCCTGCAATGCCCCGACACGAATCACCACATCCAGGCCGTCAGCAATCAGATCCGGCGCCGGAATTCCGGTGACCAGGTTAACGGATAAGCCCGGGTACTCTTTCAGCATTCCGGCGGTAATGTGGGCCAGCACATTCTGTGCCATAGTTGAAGAGCAGCCGACGCGCAGCGTACCGATGGGCGTATTATTAAACGCGTACAGTTGCTCATGGACATCCTGCGCTTCGAACAGCATGCGTCGGCAGCCCTGGTAATAGATCTTACCGGCTTCTGTTAAGCCAAGCCTGCGGGTGCTGCGGTTAAGCAGCTTCACCTGGAGTTCATCTTCCAGTCTGGAGACAGTCTGGCTGATGGATGAAACGCTCATCTGGAGCTGGTGTGCCGTGGCGGTAAATGAACCAAGTTCAACCACTTTGGCAAAAACGGACATGCGTTTTAATCGTTCCATTATTCACTCTGACTTAAAAGTGATTTAGATCACATAATATAGATCATGCTGCAATTATTACGTTACTATATTGTTAGCTACATAATAAACGCTTCACTACATCACCTGTACGCTTCTTACCAAGGTCATCATGAGTCTGTTTCCTGTCATCGTGATTTTCGGCTTGTCGTTTCCGCCGATCTTCTTTGAGCTGCTAATCTCGCTGGCCATCTTCTGGCTGGTACACCGACTGCTGGTTCCCACCGGCATCTATGATTTTGTCTGGCACCCTGCACTGTTTAATACCGCGTTATATTGCTGCCTTTTTTATCTGATATCGCGTTTGTTCGTTTGAGGTCGATGTGAAAACACTAACAAGAAATATCTTCCGTACCGCAATCACTGTGATACTGGTTATCCTGGCATTTGTCGCGATTTTTCGCGCCTGGGTCTATTACACCGCATCTCCCTGGACGCGCGACGCGCGATTCAGCGCCGACATCGTGGCGATCGCACCCGATGTTTCGGGGCTGATTTCGCAGGTAAATATCAAGGATAACCAACTGGTTAAGAAAGACCAGGTTTTGTTTGTGATTGATCAGCCGCGTTATCAGAAAGCCCTCGAAGAAGCTCAGGCCGATGTTTACTACTATCAGACTCTGGCGCAGGAAAAACGTGTTGAAGCCGGCCGCCGTAATAAGCTAGGCGTACAGGCGATGTCTCGTGAAGAGATAGACCAGGCCAATAACGTCTTACAAACGGCAGAACATCAGCTGGCGAAAGCCGTGGCCAGCCGGGATCTGGCGAAGCTCGATCTGGAACGCACGGTTGTCCGCGCGCCAGCCGATGGTTGGGTGACCAACCTCAATGTTTACAGCGGTGAATTTATTACCCGTGGCTCGACAGCCGTGGCGCTGGTTAAACAAGGTACCTTTTACGTGGTGGCCTACCTGGAAGAGACCAAACTGGAAGGGGTACGCCAGGGCTACCGCGCGGAAATTACCCCGCTGGGAAGCAGCCACTCGATTAAAGGTACGGTGGACAGCATTGCCGCCGGGGTAACCAACGCCAGCAGCAGCAGCGACGCCAAAGGGATGGCTTCCGTGGACTCTAACCTTGAGTGGGTTCGTCTGGCCCAGCGCGTGCCGGTTCGCATTCGACTCGATGAGCAGCAGGGCAATCTGTGGCCTGCGGGGACAACCGCGACGGTGGTGATTACCGGTAAACAAGACCGCGATACAACCCAGGCGAACTTCTTCCAGAAACTGGCGATGCGCCTGCGTGAGTTTGGTTAATCGCTATGGGGATCTTCACCATTTATCCCCGGCACCTTCGCTTCGCGATTAAATTAGCGTGCGCGGTGGTGCTGTCGCTTTTTGTCGGCTTCCATTTTCAACTGGAAACGCCGCGCTGGGCGGTGCTCACCGCGGCCATTGTCACCGCCGGTCCGGCGTTCGCCGCCGGTGGAGAGCCCTATTCTGGCGCGATCCGCTATCGCGGGATGCTGCGTATCGCCGGGACGTTTATCGGCTGTATTGCGGCGCTGGCGATAATCATTCTGATGATTCGTGCGCCGCTGTTGATGCTGCTGGTATGTTGTCTATGGGCGGGCTTCTGCACCTGGATCTCCTCGCTGGTTCGCGTCGAAAACTCCTACGCCTGGGGGCTGGCCGGCTATACTGCGCTTATCATTGTTATCACCATTCATACTGACCCGATGCTGGCGCCGCAGTTTGCCGTTGAGCGTTGCAGCGAGATTGTGGTGGGTATTGTCAGCGCTATCATGGCGGATCTGCTATTTTCCCCGCGCTCGATTAAGAAAGAGATCGATCTTGAACTGGATAACCTGCTGGTAGAACAGTACCGCCTGATGCAGCTTTGCGTGGCGCATGGCGACAGCGAAGTGGTCGATAAAGCATGGGGTTCACTGGTGCGGCGGACCAGCGCGCTGGAAGGAATGCGCGGCAACCTGATTATGGAATCCTCGCGCTGGGCGAAGGTGAACCAGCGCCTGAAGGCCATTAATACTCTTTCTTTAACCCTGATTACCCAGGCCTGCGAAACGTACCTGATCCAGAATTCGCACCCGGAAATCGTGACCAATGATTACCGTGAGCTGTTTGCCGAGCCGGTTGAAACCGTGCAGGACGTCCATCGACAGCTGAAAAGAATGCGCCGCTTTCTGACCTGGAAGGGGGAGCACAATACGCCGGTAACGATTTACAGCTGGGTTGGCGCCGCGACGCGCTATCTGCTGTTGAAGCGCGGCGTGGTCGGCAATACCAGGATTAGCCGGGTTGAAGATGAAGTGCTGCAGGGGGAAGTGGTGATAAAGGCGGGTTCCGCCGAGCATCATCATGCGATGGTCAACTTCTGGCGCACCTCCATTTCCTGCATCCTTGGGACGCTGTTCTGGCTGTGGACCGGCTGGACCTCCGGCAGCGGGGCGATGGTGATGATCGCGGTAGTGACGTCGCTCGCCATGCGCCTGCCTAACCCACGCATGGTGGCGATAGACTTTCTCTACGGTACGCTGGCGGCCTTACCGCTGGGGGCGCTGTTCTTCCTGGTGATTATGCCCGCCACGCAGCAGAGTATGCTGCTGCTGTGTATCAGCCTGGCGGCGATGGCGTTCTTTATCGGTATTGAGGTGCAAAAGCGGCGGCTGGGATCGCTGGGCGCGCTGGCGAGTACCATCAACATTCTGGTACTGGATAACCCGATGCAGTTTCAGTTCAGCCAGTTTCTCGATAGCGCGCTGGGCCAGATCGTCGGCTGTTTTCTTGCGCTGATGGTGATTCTGCTGGTGCGGGATAATTCACAAGCGCGTACCGGGCGTGTGCTGCTGAATCAGTTTGTTTCGGCCGCGGTGTCATCGCTGACGACCAATACCGCGCGTCGCAAAGAGAACCATTTGCCGGCGCTGTATCAGCAGCTGTTCCTGCTGCTGAATAAGTTCCCCGGTGATATTGCCCGTTTCCGCCTGGCGCTGACTCTGATTATTGCCCATCAGCGTCTGCGCGATGCGCCTGTGCCGGTAAACGACGATCTGTCGGCATTTCACCGCCAGCTGCGACGCACCGCGGACCATGTCATTTCCGCAGTCAGTGATGATAAACGACGTCGCTATTTCGTTCGTTTGTTAGAAGAGCTCGACGTTTATCAGGAAAAACTGCAGGTCTGGGAGGCGTCGCCGCAGGTGACGGAACCGGTCCGGCGGCTGGTGGAGATGCTGCGTAAGTACCAGCATGTCTTGACCAATAGCTAAACCTGAACCGACGCGGAAGCGTCGGTTTTTTTATCACTATACTTAATCGTCGGGGATATTCGCGTTTCGTTCAGGGAAGCAGGGAGAGAACCCCGGCACGTGGAGGCATGGACAGTATTGGCGGGTGACAATAGCGCGATGTTGACAGGGTGTGGGCGATGACTATCTATACATTTGATTTTGATGATATAGCCGATCAGCAGGATTTCTATCGTGAGTTTTCACAGAGTTTCTCGCTCAACCGCGAGCAGGTGAACAATCTGGATTCATTGTGGGAAGCCGTAACCGGCGGTCTGCTGCCGTTGCCGCTGGAGATTGAGTTTATTCACTTAAATGATAAGCAGCGTCGGCGCTTTGGCGCCTTGATATTGTTGTTCGATGAAGCGGAAGAAGAACTGGAAGGGGAGCTGCGGTTTAACGCCAGGCAGGCATAAAAAAGCCCCCGACAGGCGGGGGCAAGTCGTCGGACAAGACGACGAGGGTTTATTTGTACAACTCAGCGGTAGCGTGCCAGCTATCGCCGGTACGGGCTTCGATAATACGGTAGCTGCTGGCGCCTTCTTTTTCGGCTTTAGCCGCCAGTTCGTGGCGCATATCCATCGGGGCGCTGCCTACCTGTGAAACAGAGATAGTGCCCATCGACTGCAGGTTTTGAGCTTGTTCCGCGTTGACCTGATGTACGGCGGCGCTGGCGCCGAAGGAGAGAACGGAAGCCAGGCCCAGGGATGCGATGATCATTGAACGTTTCATAATCTTTACTCCAACCATTTGTTGCAGCGGCGGGAGGCTTTGAATGGACCTGGGCCGCTGGAAATTATTCGTCTTCAGTAAGTAACCGACAATCGTTACGTCTTATTTATAAAGCTCTGCCGTAGCGTGCCAGTGGTCACCGGTACGGGCTTCGATAATGCGATAAGAAGATGCCCCTTCTTCCTGGGCTTTCTTGTTCAGCATTTCATGCATACTCATCGGGGAAGAACTCACCGCGCCGACGGAAATGGTACCGATTGACTGACGGCCTTGCGCCTGATCGCTGTTGATAGAGTCAGCGGCGAAAGCGCCAAAGGACAGAACGGACAGGATGCTTAGTGCAGCTACAGTGGTTTTGATTTTCATGATGTTCACCTCGTCGAATCTTATTATTGAGGGCTCTTCGTTTCGTGACCCTCATCACAAAATCAAGTATACACTAATCACCAAAAATATTAATACCCTGCTAATTGTTGTTTGAGTAAATAATTACAAAGAATTGTCTTTTTTATAACATATAAGAATTAGAAATGTCATTTACTCGCTACGCAACTCTAATATAGCGATTAAAATCATATGGATAGAGGGTTTTGATGTTTTGTGCGCTTATGGCCGGCACATTCGGTAAAAGTATGTATAGAGGGCGAAAACCACACTAAATGTTAAAGAAATGCAATATTTTTGCAACGGCCCTCTGGCAGGAACCAGAGGGGGGCCCTCAGAGTTCCTGTTCAAACAGAACGAGAATGGCGTCGTACAGATCTTTGACGGTGAAGCCTCTGGCCGGGGTCGTAAAGATGGTGTCATCGCCGGCAATGCTGCCGAGAATGCCTTCCGTTTTGCCGAGAGAGTCCAGCAGGCGAGCAATCAGCTGCGCAGCGCCCGGGCTGGTATGGATAACCACGACGGCATCGTTATAGTCGATATCGAGCACGAGGTTTTTCAGCGGGCTGGAGGTCGTCGGAACACCAAGCTCGGCAGGCAGGCAATAGACCATCTCCATTTTGGCGTTACGGGTACGAACCGCGCCAAATTTAGTCAACATGCGGGAGACTTTCGATTGGTTGATATTATCGAAACCTTCTTCCTGCAGCGCCTGGACGATTTCACCCTGAGAGCTGAACTTTTCTTCTTTAAGCAGCAGTTTAAACGCTTTAACCAGTTCTTCTTGTTTTGCCGAACTTCGCATAAGTCACCCAATTATGGTGGTAAAAACACCATCATTATGCATAGAAATGAATTTTTATGCAAATAATCCGCAGGAGGATAAAGTAAATAATGTTATGAAGGGGGCATATTTTAGCAAATAACCCTGCTGAGGAACATGCCTTCATCACAGCGCGTAAATCACTGTAAAAGTAAACTAAATGTTATGAGAATGATGTTGTTTTGCCGAGCGAGCTGGGTGTATTGTAACCAACAGTCGATCCGGTACTACGCTTTGCTGGATGGTCAGTCTCAGGGATGAAAATGTGAAGCGGATGCATCGCTGCGCAACAGAACGCATTCTTCAACCAAACCTATTGTAATTGTTCATCTTGTGAATTAAGGTCCAGGCGACGGAGTAACGAAAGACTATATTAACCATAATAAGGAGTTTAGGATGAAAGTTGCAGTCCTCGGCGCCGCTGGTGGAATCGGCCAGGCGCTTGCCCTACTACTTAAGACCCAACTGCCTTCAGGTTCAGAACTCTCGTTGTACGACATTGCTCCGGTCACGCCGGGCGTGGCGGTTGATCTTAGCCATATCCCTACCGATGTAAAAATCAAAGGTTTCTCCGGTGAAGACGCAACTCCGGCGCTTGTCGGGGCTGATGTGGTGCTGATTTCTGCTGGTGTCGCCCGTAAGCCAGGCATGGATCGCTCCGATTTATTTAACGTTAACGCGGGTATCGTGAAGAACCTGGTACAGCAGATAGCAAAAACCTGCCCGCAAGCCTGCATCGGTATCATTACTAACCCGGTGAACACAACGGTGGCCATTGCGGCAGAGGTGCTGAAAAAAGCGGGCGTTTACGATAAGAACAAACTGTTTGGCGTCACTACGCTGGACATCATCCGTTCAAATACCTTTGTGGCTGAGCTGAAAGGTAAATCCGCATCTGACGTTGAAGTGCCGGTTATTGGCGGCCACTCCGGCGTGACCATCCTGCCGTTATTGTCGCAGATTACGGGCGTAAGCTTCAGCGAGCAAGAAGTCGCCGATCTGACAAAACGCATCCAGAACGCTGGCACCGAAGTTGTTGAGGCCAAAGCCGGTGGCGGTTCGGCCACGCTCTCGATGGGTCAGGCGGCCGCACGCTTTGGTCTTTCCTTAGTGCGCGCGATGCAGGGCGAGAAAGGCGTCGTCGAATGCGCTTATGTTGAAGGCGATGGCCAGTACGCGCGTTTCTTCTCGCAGCCGTTACTGCTGGGCAAAAACGGCATCGAAGAGCGTCGGCCTTTCGGTAAGCTGAGCGCATTTGAGCAACAGGCGCTGGAAGGGATGCTGGATACGCTGAAGAAAGATATCGCTATGGGCGAAGAGTTCGTCAATAAATAACATGGCGATGTGATAAAAAAACCGGAGCAGTTGAGCTGCTCCGGTTTTTTTATGGCGGTTAGTTGGTCGCCGGATATTCCTGAACGGCGATATGTAGCGTGATTTTTTTGTCATCGCGCATGATAACCACCGGAATTTCTGAGCCAGGGCGGATTTCCGCGACCTGATCCATGGTTTCGAGGGCGGAGACCGCCGGTTTGTCATTCACCGAAATGATCACGTCGTTGGCGCGGATACCGGCCTGAGCCGCCGGACCATCCGGGGCGACGTCATTCACCACAATCCCCTGCAGCTGATCGATGCCGCCGCCCTGAGCATGCAGCGGCGCAATTTCGCGGCCGCTGATACCGATATAACCACGGATCACGCGGCCATCGCGGATCAGCTTATCCATGATCTTGGTTGCCAGCTGGAAGGGAATCGCAAAGCCGATCCCTTCCGGCGTTTCACCATCGTTGCTTTTATCAAATGACAGCGTGTTGATGCCCATCAGTTCGCCCAGTGAGTTCACCAGCGCGCCGCCGGAGTTACCGTGGTTGATTGAGGCATCGGTTTGCAGGAAATTTTGTCGCCCGGTAGGGTTCAGGCCAATACGACCGGTGGCGCTGATAATCCCCTGAGTAATCGTCTGACCGAGGTTGTAAGGGTTACCAATTGCAAGGACCACATCGCCGATATGCGGCACCCGTTTCGGGTTGATAGGGATGACCGGCAGGCCGGCGTTGGCGTTAATTTTTAGAACCGCCAGGTCAGTCAGGGTATCAGAGCCAACCAGTAAGGCTTCAAAAACGCGGCCATCCTGCAGGGCGACAATAATCTGATCCGCATCATTGATGACGTGTTTATTGGTCAGGATGTAACCACGCTGGTCCATGATAACGCCGGAGCCCAGAGTCAGCTGATTATGACTGGTGCTGTTCAGCGCGCGGTTATAGACGTTGACCACCGCAGGTGCGGCGCGGCGAACGGCAGAATTATAGCTGGCGGGCGATTCGTCCGCGCTATCGTACTGGGTCGCCGTCGACAGATGCCATTGACGCAGCGAAGGCATCAAGGCCAGAAGCAGGCCGCCGACGAGTAACCCCATGAGTACAGAACGTAAAAGCTTTCCAGGCATGATACCGGTATCGTTGATGGATGGACATGCGCAGCATAGCACGAGTTATCCGGACATCGCACGGCGGGCGATGTCCGGAAATACGCGTTATCGCAGCAACAGATAGATGCTTTCGTTACCGCGCACGATGTTCAGGGCGATGACAGCCGGTTTGCTCTCCAGCACTTTACGTAGTTCGGCAATAGAGCGCACGCGCTCGCGGTTAAGGCCAATAATGATATCGTCCTTATGCAGGCCAACCTGCGCCGCCGGGCTGCCTTTGTCGACGTTGTCGACGGTGACGCCTTTGGTGCCGTCTTTCATTTGACCGTCGCTCAGCGATGCCCCCTGCAGCGCGGGGATGATAAGATCGGCGCTGGCGGTAGACGAAGTGCTCTTATCCAGAGTGACTTCGACATCCAGTGGTTTCCCGTCACGCAGCAGGCCCAGCTTCACTTTGGTGCCAGGCTCCGTCGTGGCAATGCGCGAACGCAGCTCGGCAAAGCTGCTCAGCGGTTTACCGTTCATGCTGACAATCACGTCGCCGGATTTAATCCCGGCTTTCGCCGAACCTGAATTTGCTAAGACTTCGCTGACGAAGGCCCCGCGCTGAGCGTCGATCTTCATCGCTTTAGCGATATCTGCGCTCATTTCCATGCCTTTAATTCCCAGCAGACCGCGTTTGATTTCGCCAAACTGGATCAGCTGTTGAGCGAGGGTTTTCGCCATATTACTCGGAATGGCAAAGCCAATGCCGATGCTGCCGCCGCCTGGCGCCAGAATCGCGGTATTGATACCAATCAGCTCGCCGTTCAGGTTCAGCAGCGCGCCGCCGGAGTTACCCCGGTTGATAGAGGCATCGGTCTGGATAAAGTTCTCCAGCCCTTCAAGGTTCAGCCCGCTGCGACCGAGCGCGGAGATAATACCGGATGTGGCGGTCTGCCCGAGGCCAAACGGATTCCCGACGGCCACGGCGAAATCGCCAACGCGAAGTTTATCGGAGTCGGCGATGGCGATTTGCGTCAGATGGCTGGGGTTTTGTAGTTGCAGCAGGGCGATATCGCTCTGATCGTCGCTGCCGACCAGCTTCGCATCGAATTCGCGGCCATCGTTGAGCTGAACGCTGATTTTCTGTGCCTGGCTGATCACGTGATTATTAGTCAGTACATAGCCTTTGGCGGCATCGATGATGACCCCGGAGCCCAGACCTTCAAAAGGCTGAGCCTGCTCCTGCGGCGCATTGTCGCCAAAGTACTTTTTCAACTCTTCCGGCATGTTTTGCGCGGGGGCGGCGGTCCCTTCAACCTGTACGCTCACGACCGCGGGCAGCACTTTTTCCAGCATCGGCGCAAGACTTGGCAAAGCCCCCTGGCCGGGTACCTGCGTGGGTAACGATGCCGTCGCCGTAGGTAAAACCGACAACGATAACCCGATGCTTAACGCTAACGCACTCAACAGCAAAGTCTGTTTCTTCATTAGATGCTGGCTCTCGTAACCTGAGGTGTATGGAAAAACGTCCCGGATGGCCTGATGTTATTGAATTTTCAACCGGCTAACAATGCGGTCAATGATTAAATAATAGCTGGGATGTGGGGTTGAGGCGGGCGCAGAGTGCGCGCCCGGGTAATATTTTTTGCCGGCAGGGATAAATCAGTCGCGTTTTGCGCCACCGCGCAGCAGGCCGGATGCGCCTTCAGAATAGTCGCGCGGCATCTGAACCGGCGCCTGATCGTTACTGGCCTCCGATTCTGCAAGACGGTTGCGGAACGGATTGGCTTCCGCCATCGCATCCGGCAGCAGACTGCTGGAGCTTTTCGCCATGTGTTGATACAGCTGACGGTAGTCATCCGCCATGTTGTCCAGCAGTTCAGCGCTGCGGGCAAAATGGCTGACCAGCTCTTCACGATACTCTTCAAGCTCTGTTTTATTCTTTTCCAGTTCGAACTGCAGCGCCTGTTGTTGACGTAATTTGCGGTTGCCAAAACGCATGGCGACGGCACCGATGATGATACCGACAACTAGCCCAATTAGCGCATATTCCCAGGTCATGTACATCTCCCGTTGTTTTGTGGTTCCGTAGGGTGTGGCTGTAAGGCTCTCCGCCTGCGCCCGATAGTGCCACTATAACCGCTAATTCCACAGAAGTGGAATCCTGGCGTATCATCGCGTAGTGTAGAACGGCCTTTTTTTCGTCAATCGTGAGCTTCAGCATTACGGTTTTCAAGGAATAACAATAAGATCATGCAAAGCCTGTCCCCAACATCGCGTTACCTTTTAGCCCTCAAAGAGGGCAGTCATCAACCTGACGACGTCCAGCAAGAAGCGGTAAACCGCCTCGATACGATTTATCATGAACTGCAGAATAAACCCGCTCCGGCAGCGCAAAGCAGCGGCCTGCGGGCAAAATTCGGCAAGTTGCTGGGTAAGCGCGAACCTGCCGTCGAGCCCGCAGCGGTGCGCGGCCTGTACATGTGGGGGGGCGTCGGGCGAGGGAAAACCTGGCTGATGGACCTGTTTTATCATAGCCTGCCCGGCGATCGTAAGCAGCGCCTGCACTTCCATCGCTTTATGCTGCGCGTCCATGAAGAGCTGATTACCCTGCAGGGACACAGCGATCCGCTGGAAATCCTCGCCGACCGCTTCAAGGCGGAAACCGACGTTCTCTGTTTCGATGAGTTCTTTGTCTCCGATATTACTGACGCCATGCTGCTGGGCGGTCTGATGAAAGCCCTGTTCGCGCGTGGCATCACGCTGGTGGCCACCTCGAACATCCCGCCAGATGAGCTCTATCGCAACGGTCTGCAGCGCGCCCGCTTCCTGCCCGCAATCGATGCGATTAAACAGCATTGCGACATTATGAATGTCGATGCGGGCATTGATTACCGTCTGCGCACGCTGACGCAGGCCCATCTGTGGCTGTCGCCCCTCAATGCGCAG
Source organism: Raoultella sp. T31 (assembly GCF_002806725.1). Lineage (NCBI taxonomy): Bacteria > Pseudomonadati > Pseudomonadota > Gammaproteobacteria > Enterobacterales > Enterobacteriaceae > Klebsiella > Raoultella sp. T31. The sequence goes on along the minus strand of NZ_PIBO01000021.1, from coordinate 43,176 downwards.
ACGCAGCAGCAGATGGATAAACTGTGGCTGGCATTAGCGGGAGCGAAACGCGAGCAGACGCCGACGCTGGAAATTAACCATCGACCGCTGCCGACATTAGGCGTCGAAAACCAGACGCTGGCGGCCTCGTTTGCCACACTGTGCGTGGATGCGCGCAGCCAGCACGATTACATCGCGCTTTCGCGCCTGTTCCATACCGTCATGTTATTTGATGTCCCGGTAATGACCACGCTGCTGGAGAGCGAAGCCCGGCGGTTTATCGCCCTGGTGGACGAATTCTATGAGCGGCACGTTAAGCTGGTCGTCAGCGCCGCGGTGCCGCTGTATGACATTTATCAGGGGGAGCGACTGAAGTTTGAGTTTCAGCGCTGCTTATCGCGCCTGCAGGAAATGCAAAGCGAAGAGTATTTGAAACGCCCGCATATGCCTTAACGGCGCGCGTCGTGTTGCCATGACGCAAGGGTATCGTGCGGCAGCACGCCGCCGAAAAAAGCCGGTTCAAATCACATAAAGGGGTCGATCTTTGGCCCCGACTTCTCTATAATCTTGCGACCCCACGTTACAAGAAGGTTTTTTTCCCAAAACTTTCTATAGTGCCGGCATAGGCTATTCGAAGGGGTAGGTTTGCTGGACAATGTCGTGTGAACCTCAACTGACTAAACGTTTGGGTGTTCACCAACGTGTAACTTATTATTTGGGTAAGCTTTTAATGAAAACTTTTACAGCTAAACCAGAAACCGTAAAGCGCGACTGGTATGTTGTTGACGCGACCGGTAAAACTCTGGGCCGTCTGGCTTCTGAACTGGCTCGTCGCCTGCGCGGTAAGCATAAAGCGGAATACACTCCGCACGTCGATACTGGTGATTACATCATCGTTCTGAACGCAGAAAAAGTTGCTGTAACCGGCAACAAGCGCGAAGACAAAATGTACTACCATCACACCGGCCACATCGGTGGTATCAAAGAAGCGACCTTTGAAGAGATGATTGCTCGCCGTCCTGAGCGTGTGATTGAAATCGCGGTTAAAGGCATGTTGCCAAAAGGCCCGCTGGGTCGTGCTATGTACCGTAAACTGAAAGTTTACGCGGGTAACGAGCACAACCACGCGGCACAGCAACCGCAAGTTCTTGACATCTAATCGGGATTATAGGCAATGGCTGAAAATCAATATTACGGCACTGGTCGCCGCAAAAGTTCCGCAGCTCGCGTTTTCATCAAACCAGGCAGCGGTAAAATCGTTATCAACCAGCGTTCTCTGGAACAGTACTTCGGTCGTGAAACTGCCCGCATGGTAGTTCGTCAGCCGCTGGAACTGGTCGACATGGTTGAGAAACTGGATCTGTACATCACTGTTAAAGGTGGTGGTATCTCTGGTCAGGCTGGTGCGATCCGTCACGGTATCACCCGCGCTCTGATGGAGTATGATGAGTCCCTGCGTGGCGAACTGCGTAAAGCTGGCTTCGTTACCCGTGATGCTCGTCAGGTGGAACGTAAGAAAGTCGGTCTGCGTAAAGCACGTCGTCGTCCTCAGTTCTCCAAACGTTAATTGTTTTCTGCTTACGCAGAACAATTTGCGAAAAAACCCGCTTCGGCGGGTTTTTTTATGCATAAACCTGCGGTTATCCACAAGGAAATCGCCTGTTCTTACCACTTTTTCAGCATTTCCAGAATCCCCTCACCACAATGCCTTCAAGATCTGGTAAACTATCATCCAATTTTCTGCCCAAATGCTGGTGATTGTTCGTTTTTTGTTTTTTTGCATAAACAATAATGACTTCACGCGAATGGGGTTTTTACATCTGGCTGGCCATACGTGGCTGGCAGCAGTACAAAAATTCTGAATATACCTGGAGGTTTTCATGGCTGTCGCTGCCAACAAACGTTCGGTAATGACGCTGTTTTCTGGTCCTACTGACATCTATAGCCACCAAGTCCGCATCGTGCTGGCAGAAAAAGGTGTTAGTTTTGAGATAGAGCACGTGGAGAAGGACAACCCGCCTCAGGATCTGATTGACCTCAACCCGAATCAAAGCGTACCTACGCTGGTGGATCGTGAGCTCACTCTGTGGGAATCCCGCATCATTATGGAATATCTGGATGAGCGTTTCCCGCATCCACCGTTAATGCCGGTCTATCCGGTCGCGCGTGGAGAAAGTCGTCTGTACATGCAGCGTATCGAGAAAGACTGGTATTCGTTGATGAACACCATTCAGACCGGTACCGCAGCGCAAGCGGATACCGCACGCAAACAGCTGCGTGAAGAGCTGCAGGCGATTGCGCCTGTCTTCACGCAGAAACCTTACTTCCTGAGCGATGAGTTCAGCCTGGTTGATTGCTATCTGGCGCCGCTGCTGTGGCGTTTGCCGGTTCTCGGTGTTGAAGTTATTGGTGCCGGCGCGAAAGAGCTCAAGGGCTATATGACTCGCGTCTTCGAACGTGATTCTTTCCTCGCTTCTTTAACTGAAGCCGAGCGTGAAATGCGTCTCGGTCGGGGCTAACCGATGGATGTATCGCAGCTAACGCCGCGTCGCCCGTACTTACTGCGGGCGTTCTATGAGTGGCTGCTGGATAACCAGCTGACTCCGCACCTGGTTGTGGATGTGACACTGCCAAACGTGCAGGTTCCGATGGAGTACGCGCGCGACGGGCAAATCGTTCTGAATATTGCTCCGCGCGCCGTGGGTAATCTGGAACTGGCGAATGACGAAGTGCGCTTCAACGCGCGCTTCGGCGGTGTCCCGCGTAATGTTTCCGTGCCGATGGCTGCCGTACTGGCTATCTATGCTCGTGAAAACGGCGCGGGCACCATGTTCGAACCTGAAGCAGCTTACGATGAAGACGTCACCACCCTGAATGATGACGATGCATCGGTAAGCAATGAAAGTGAGACGGTCATGTCGGTGATCGACGGCGATAAGCCGGATCATCATGATGATGACCCGGATGATACGCCGCCGCCGCGCGGTGGGCGTCCGGCGCTGCGCGTCGTGAAGTAATAAGAATTGGTTTGTTCCCGGTAGCGGGTATAGAAGGGCCCCATGTTTAGCATGGGGCCCTTTTTAAATGGCCAGCCGTGGTGTTCGTGTCAACGGCGGTTCGGGGAAGAGGGTTCTGGCTGGATTGCGCTTAAGTTCGGTGGCATATTCCACCGTCACCCGGCATATAGCCATCCCCTTTTTCCCTCGGACCACCCTATAAAAGACTCTCATACCAACCGGCAAGAAAACCGTTGCCACCTTCACGTCAATTCCAGCCCCCATGCGCAAAAAGCCCGATGGTTTGCACCATCGGGCTTTATCTCATAACCGGTATAAACGTTTATCCGGTATTACACTTCCAGGTAGTTCAGGATCCCATCAGCCGCTTTACGACCTTCGGCAATCGCCGTTACCACCAGATCGGAACCGCGCACGATATCGCCGCCGGCAAAGATTTTCGGGTTACTGGTCTGGAACGCGTTTTCATGGCCTTCCGGCGCAATAATACGGCCCTGAGAATCCAGCTCAACGTTGTGCTTCGCCAGCCACTCCATGCTATGCGGGCGGAAACCAAACGCCATGACCACCGCATCCGCCGGGACAACGTGCTCGGAGCCCGCGACGATCTCCGCACGACGACGGCCTTTGGCATCCGGTTGACCCATCTCGGTACGCGCCATTTTCACGCCGCACACTTTGCCGTTAGCATTCACTTCCACGCCCAGAGGCTGAACGTTGAACTGGAACTCGACGCCCTCTTCGCGCGCGTTTTTCACTTCGCGTTTGGAACCCGGCATGTTTTCTTCGTCGCGACGGTAGGCGCAGATAACGTGAGTTGCGCCCTGGCGTACGGAAGTACGCACGCAGTCCATCGCGGTGTCGCCACCGCCAAGCACGACCACGCGTTTACCTTCCATATTGACGTACGGCTGGTGCGCCGTTTCGCCAAAGCCCATGGTCTGCCTGGTGTTGGCAATCAGGAATGGCAGCGCATCAAAGACACCATTTGCCTCTTCGTTTTCCAGCCCGCCGCGCATGGACTGATAGGTCCCCACGCCAAGGAAGACGGCGTCGTAATCTTTCAGCAGATCGTCAAGCTGAACGTCACGGCCCACTTCGACATTGAGTTTGAACTCAATACCCATGCCGGTGAAAATTTCACGGCGACGGGTCATCACCTCTTTTTCCAGCTTAAAGGCAGGGATACCGAAGGTCAGCAGGCCACCGATTTCCGGATGGCGATCGAATACCACCGCTTTGACGCCGTTGCGGGTCAGGACGTCTGCGCAGGCCAGTCCCGCCGGACCGGCACCAACAATTGCCACGGTTTTACCGGTGGTTTTCACGCCGGAGAGATCCGGGCGCCAGCCCATCTCGAACGCTTTATCGTTGATATAGCGCTCAATGTTACCGATAGTCACCGCGCCAAACTCGTCGTTCAGCGTACAGGAGCCTTCGCACAGACGGTCTTGCGGGCAGACGCGCCCGCAGACTTCCGGCAGGGTGTTGGTCTGATGCGACAGCTCTGCCGCTTCAAAAATACGTCCTTCATTGGCGAGCTTCAGCCAGTTAGGGATGTAGTTGTGGACCGGACATTTCCATTCACAGTACGGGTTGCCGCAGGACAGGCAGCGATCTGCCTGAGCTTTGGCCTGGCCTTCTGAAAACGGCTCATAAATTTCGACAAATTCAATTTTACGGATCTTCAGCGGTTTCTTTGGCGGATCAACGCGCTGTAAGTCGATAAACTGGTATACGTTCTGGCTCATCTGAATTCCTTACTGCGCCTGCACACGCAGCTCTGCTGCGCTACGACTACGGTGACCCAACAGTGCTTTAACATCGCTGGACTTTGGTTTAACCAGCGCGAATTTCGCGGCAAAAGCCGGCCAGTTGGCCAGGATCTCTTCGCCACGAGACGAACCGGTAAGCTGCACGTGTTCGGTAATCAGACCGCGCAGGTGCTCTTCATGGATAGCGAGAGAGTCAACGTCCAACACTTCCACCAGTTCCGGGTTCACACGTTTACGGAAATCGCCGTCTTCATCCAGGACGTAAGCAAAGCCGCCGGTCATCCCTGCGCCAAAGTTGACGCCGGTTTTACCCAGTACGCAGACGATGCCGCCGGTCATGTATTCGCAGCCGTTATCGCCGATGCCTTCTACCACGGTGATGGCACCGGAGTTACGCACCGCAAAACGCTCGCCTGCGCGGCCCGCTGCGTACAGACGACCGCCGGTCGCGCCGTACAGGCAGGTGTTACCGATGATGCTCGCTTCGTGGCTACGGAAGGAAGAACCTACCGGCGGACGAATGGCGAGCAGGCCGCCAGCCATCCCTTTACCCACATAGTCGTTCGCGTCGCCGGTCAGGTGCAGCTCCACGCCGCCGGCATTCCACACGCCGAAGCTCTGGCCTGCGGTACCGCTGAAGTGCGCGATAATCGGGTCTGCTGCCAACCCCTGATCGCCATGGGTCTGGGCGATATAGCCAGACAACGAAGCGCCAACGGAGCGATCGGTGTTACGGATATCGAACCAGAAGGTTTTGCTCTGCTTGCTGTCCACGAACGGTTTTGCCTGCTGCAGCAGCTGCGCGTTCAGCACCCCGTTATCAAACGGCGGGTTGCTTTCGGTGCAGTACAGCGCTTTACCTGGATGCGGCTCGGCGGTTTCCAGCAGTTTGCTCAGATCCAGCTTCTGCTGCTTCGCGGTAAAGCCATCCAGCACTTTCAGCAGGTCGGTGCGGCCAATCAGGTCCACCAGACGCTTCACGCCAAGCTCAGCCATCAGCTCGCGGGTTTCGCGGGCGATAAATTCAAAGTAGTTGGTCACTTTGAACGGCAGGCCGTGATAGTGATTCTTACGCAGTTTTTCATCCTGAGTTGCTACGCCGGTTGCGCAGTTGTTCAGGTGGCAGATACGCAGATATTTACAGCCGAGCGCAACCATCGGACCGGTGCCGAAGCCGAAGCTTTCTGCGCCGAGAATCGCCGCTTTGATGATATCAAGGCCGGTTTTCAGGCCGCCGTCCACCTGCAGGCGAATCTTATGACGCAGGCCGTTAGCCACCAGCGCCTGCTGGGTTTCAACGAGGCCCAGTTCCCACGGGCAGCCCGCATATTTCACTGAAGAGAGCGGGCTGGCGCCGGTACCGCCGTCGTAGCCGGCGATGGTGATAAGGTCGGCATAGGCTTTGGCCACGCCGGTGGCGATGGTGCCGACGCCCGGTTCGGAAACCAGCTTCACGGAAATCATCGCTTTCGGGTTGACCTGTTTAAGGTCAAAAATCAGCTGCGCCAGATCCTCGATAGAGTAAATATCGTGGTGCGGCGGCGGCGAAATCAGGGTCACGCCCGGAACCGAATAGCGCAGTCTGGCGATATACGGCGTGACTTTGTCACCCGGTAGCTGCCCGCCTTCGCCCGGCTTCGCGCCCTGAGCGACTTTAATCTGGATAACGTCGGCGTTGACCAGGTAAGCCGGAGTCACGCCGAAGCGGCCAGAAGCGACCTGTTTAATACGCGACACTTTATTGGTGCCATAGCGCGCCGGGTCTTCGCCGCCTTCGCCGGAGTTAGAGAAGCCGCCGATGCTGTTCATCGCTTCCGCCAGCGACTCATGGGCTTCCGGGCTTAACGCACCGATAGACATGGCGGCGGTATCGAAGCGTTTGAACAGCTCTTTGGCCGATTCAACGTGGTCGATGCTGATGGCGTCATCGCCAGGATTCAGCGCCAGCAGATCGCGCAGCGTTGCGGCCGGGCGTTCATTCACCAGATTCGCATATTGCTGATAGTCCTGGTATTCGCCGCTCTGCACCGCTTGCTGCAACGTGCGAACGACATCCGGGTTATAGGCGTGATATTCGCCGCCGTGAACGTATTTCAGCAGGCCGCCCTGATCCAGCGGTTTACGGACCAGCCAGGCGCGTTTGGACAGATTCAGCAGATCCTGCTGGAAGTCATCAAAGCCCGCGCCGCCGATGCGGCTGACAACGCCGAGGAAGCACAGGTCGGAAACTTCACGATGCAGGCCAACCGCTTCGAACAGCTTCGAGCAGCGGTAGGAGGCGATGGTCGAGATCCCCATCTTGGACATGATCTTGTACAGGCCTTTGTTGATGCCGTTACGGTAGTTCAGCATCACTGTACGGTAGTCTTTCTCAATGGCCTTGTTATCGACCAGTCTCGCCAGCGTTTCATAGGCCAGGTACGGATAGATAGCCGTGGCGCCGAAGCCCAGCAGCACCGCGAAGTGGTGCGGGTCACGGGCACTGGCGGTTTCAACGATAATGTTGGCATCGCAGCGCAGGCTCTTATCCACCAGGCGGGTTTGAATCGCGCCTACCGCCATCGGTGCCGGAACCGGCAGACGATCTTTCGCGATATTACGATCGGAGAGCACCAGCAGCACGGTACCGTTACGGACCATCTGTTCGGCTTTATCACACAGCGCTTTCACCGTGTCGGCCAGCGAGGTTTCCGCGGCGTTAAAGGTGATATCCAGCGTATCGGCGCGATAGTGCTCCTCTTTCATGGTGGTGAGCTGTTTGAAATCGGAGTACAGCAGGATCGGTGATTTGAAGCTCAGGCGGTGGGCCTGGCCTTCCGCTTCGCAGAAGACGTTCATTTCACGACCGATGCTGGTAGCCAGCGACATTACGTGGGCTTCACGCAGCGGGTCGATCGGCGGGTTGGTGACCTGCGCGAACTGCTGACGGAAGTAGTCGTAAATGATACGCGGCTGGCTGGAGAGCACGGCAAACGGGGTATCGTCGCCCATTGAACCGACGGCTTCCTGGCCGTTTTCGCCCAGTACGCGCAGGACGGAGTCCAGCTCTTCTGCGCTGTAGTTGAACTGTTTCTGGAAGCTGGCGAGGGTATCGTCATCCAGCTGACGGCTGCCGACGTCTTCGTCCGGCAGGTCTTCAAACGGCACCAGGCGACGGACGTTCTTCTCCATCCACTCTTTGTAAGGGTGGCGGCTTTTCAGGTCGTCATCGGTTTCCGCGGAGTGCAGAATGCGTCCGCCGCGGGTATCGATAACCATCAGTTCACCCGGACCAACGCGGCCTTTTTCGACCACTTCGTCAGGCTGGTAATCCCAAATCCCCACTTCTGAAGCGCAGGTGATCAGCTTGTCTTTAGTGATGACGTAGCGCGCCGGGCGCAGACCGTTACGATCGAGGTTACAAGCGGCGTAGCGACCGTCGGACATCACGATGCCCGCCGGGCCGTCCCACGGCTCCATATGCATGGAGTTAAAATCGAAGAAGGCGCGCAGCTCCGGATCCATATCCGGGTTGTTCTGCCAGGCTGGCGGGACGAGCAGACGCATGGCGCGCACGATATCCATACCGCCGGCCAGCAGCAGCTCAAGCATGTTATCCATGGAGCTGGAGTCGGAGCCCGTTTCGTTGACGAACGGTGCCGCATCGTGCAGGTCCGGAATTAATGGCGTCTGGAACTTGTAGGTACGCGCGCGCGCCCACTGGCGGTTGCCGGTGATGGTGTTGATTTCGCCGTTGTGCGCCAGGTAGCGGAACGGCTGCGCCAGCGGCCAGCGCGGCACGGTGTTGGTGGAGAAGCGCTGGTGGAACAGGCAGATTGCCGACTCCAGACGCAGGTCCGCGAGGTCCAGGTAGAAGCGCGGCAGGTCAGCCGGCATACACAGACCTTTGTAAATATTCACCAGATTCGACAGGCTGCAAACGTAGAAATCTTTATCTTCCTGCAAACGCTTTTCAATGCGGCGACGGGCGATGAACAAACGACGTTCCATATCGCGCGGGCGCCAGCCTGCCGGGGCGTTAACAAAAATTTGTTCAATACGGGGCAGCGAGGAGAGGGCGATTTCACCGAGAACCCCTTCGTTGGTCGGCACTTCGCGCCAGCCGACGATAGACAGGGTTTCACGTTGTAGTTCTTCTTCAACGATGCGGCGTGCCGTCTCTGCCAGTTCAGGATCTTTATTAAGGAATAACATCCCAACGGCGTAATTTTTGGCTAAACGCCAGCCGCGCTCTTCCGCAACGATACGGAAGAAACGGTCAGGTTTTTGCAGCAGCAAGCCACAACCGTCGCCGGTTTTACCATCGGCAAGGATCGCGCCGCGGTGCTGCATTCGGGCCAGTGCGTGTATAGCGGTTCGCACTACCTTGTGGCTAGGTTCGCCTTCTATGTGGGCGATCAGGCCGAAACCACAGTTATCCCTCTCAAGGGATTTATCGTACAACATATCAGTGAACCTCCCCAGGCTCTACGGGACACCCTCCGATACCGATTGCGCACGGGCACAGAAAGAGCATGGCGACGGGGTTTGCACCTCGCATTCGCCCTCTTTAAATCCTTTTCGCATCGGTACGCAAGTTTGAGGACTTGCTGTAAGAGGGAATCTCAATTACTGCATAAATATGATGAGCAGAGTGCTCATCCAGAAAGCTTCCAGCGGATTCCCAACTTATCGGGAATCCGCACTTACGTCAAATGGCAATCTTATTTATGCAAAAATGTGCTATACAGCATTTAACATCATGATTATTAAAATAATAGTTGCTTTTTAAGCGGTGCTGAAACGTAGCGGAAAGCATAATCTAGTGTGATCTGTCTCACTATATCGATAGCGTAACATTATCGTTCTGTGCTGAACTGCCCGTTTATCGCAGAGTATTTATCTGCTTGTTTCCTTTGAGGTGGTAAATAACACTGTTTTTGCCCTGATGAAGATAATGGCAAACCTGAGGTTAAGTATAAGGAAAACTCATCACAGAGTGAGTGAATGAAATTGCAGTTATCTTGAGTGTTTATGCAATGGGCTGAACGGCCGCGCTGACGATTGATCCAGGTCATCGCCGTCGGTGGCTAAAAATGGCAGGCTTGGCCCCTTTCTTCAGGCCGGTCTATCAGATTATGCAGTTACAAAAATTAGTCAATATGTTTGGTGGGGATCTTTCGCGGCGCTATGGCGAAAAGGTCCATAAACTGACGCTGCATGGTGGGTTTAGCTGCCCGAATCGCGATGGCACCCTCGGCCGCGGAGGCTGCACGTTTTGCAACGTCGCCTCTTTTGCTGACGAAGAGCAGCAGCACCACTCCATTGCTGAACAGCTGGCGCACCAGGCGCAGCGGGTTAATCGCGCAAAGCGCTATCTGGCTTATTTTCAGGCTTACACCAGTACCTTTGCCGAAGTTCAGGTGCTGCGCGCGATGTATCAGCAGGCGGTCAGTCAGGCCAGTATCGTTGGGCTGTGCGTGGGGACTCGTCCTGACTGCGTTCCGGAGGCGGTATTAGATCTGCTCAGCGGCTATCGGGAACAGGGCTACGAAGTGTGGCTGGAGCTTGGCTTACAGACCGCGCATGACAAAACGCTGCGGCGGATTAATCGCGGTCATGATTTTGCCTGTTATCAGCGCACGACCCGTCTGGCGCGAGAACGCGGGCTGAAGGTCTGCACACATTTGATTGTCGGGTTACCGGGCGAGGCGCAGAGCCATTGCCTGCAAACGCTGGAACAGGTTGTGGATACCGGCGTGGATGGCATCAAACTGCATCCGCTGCATATTGTCACCGGCAGTACGATGGCCAAAGCCTGGCAGGCGGGGCGGTTGACGGCGATTGCGCTGGATGAGTATACGGTCACGGCCGGGGAGATGATTCGCCACACCCCGCCTGAGGTTATCTATCACCGCATTTCCGCCAGCGCCCGGCGTCCGACGCTACTGGCCCCCCTGTGGTGCGAGAACCGCTGGACCGGGATGGTTGAACTCGACCGCTATCTCAATCAACACGGCGTGCAGGGCTCGGCGCTGGGACGAGCCTGGGTACCGCGCGCGGTTTTAGAGTAGTGGCGCCCGCATTTTTCGCACAACTTACAGCGTATTGCTCAGAATTGAGTATTATTGTGCGGAGTTGTCGCGAAGGAATCCCTTATGAAGCAAATTCGTATGCTGGCGCAGTACTATGTCGACCTGATGATGAAGCTGGGTCTGGTGCGTTTTTCCATGCTGCTCGCCCTCGCCCTGGTGGTGCTGGCGATTGTGGTACAGATGGCCGTCACGATGGTTCTGCATGGCCAGGTTGAGAGCATCGACGTTATCCGCTCTATCTTCTTTGGTCTGCTGATAACTCCCTGGGCGGTCTACTTTTTGTCGGTGGTGGTGGAGCAACTGGAAGAGTCGCGGCAGCGTCTTACCCGGCTGGTGGAAAAACTCGAGGAGATGCGTGAGCGCGACCTGCAGCTTAACGTGCAGCTCAAAGATAATATCGCGCAGCTCAATCAGGAGATTGGCGAACGTGAGAAAGCGGAAGCTGAGCGCGAGACGACGCTGGAACAGCTGAAAATTGAGATGAAAGAGCGCGAAGAGACACAAATTCAGCTGGAGCAGCAATCCTCCTTCCTCCGTTCTTTCCTTGATGCCTCGCCGGATCTGGTATTCTATCGCAATGAAGACAAAGAGTTTTCTGGCTGCAACCGGGCAATGGAACTGCTGACCGGGAAAAGCGAAAAGCAGCTTATCCACCTGAAACCTCAGGATGTCTATAACGAAGAAGCGGCGGTTAAAGTGCTGGAGACTGACGAAAAAGTCTTCCGCCATAATGTATCGCTGACCTACGAGCAGTGGCTGGATTATCCGGACGGGCGTAAAGCCTGTTTTGAAATCCGCAAGGTTCCTTACTATGACCGCGTCGGCAAGCGCCGTGGACTGATGGGCTTTGGCCGCGATATTACCGAACGTAAGCGCTACCAGGATGCGCTGGAGCGCGCCAGCCGTGATAAGACCACTTTCATCTCAACGATCAGCCACGAACTGCGCACGCCGCTTAACGGCATCGTGGGACTGAGCCGTATCTTGCTGGATACCGAGCTGAGCGGCGAGCAGGAAAAATACCTCAAAACCATCCATGTCTCCGCGGTGACGCTGGGGAATATCTTCAACGATATTATCGACATGGATAAAATGGAGCGCCGTAAAGTCCAGCTGGATAACCAGCAGGTCGATTTCACCGGTTTCCTTGCCGATCTAGAAAACCTCTCCGGCCTGCAGGCGCAGCAGAAAGGTCTGCGCTTCCTCCTGGAACCGACGCTGCCGCTGCCACATAAAGTGGTGACCGACGGGACGCGTCTGCGGCAGATTTTGTGGAACCTCATCAGTAATGCGGTGAAATTCACGCCGCAGGGGGGAAATGTCACCGTCCGCGTTCGCTACGATGAAGGCGATATCCTGCATTTTGAAGTGGAAGACTCCGGTATCGGCATTCCCGAAGCCGAGCAGGATAAGATCTTCGCCATGTATTATCAGGTGAAAGACAGCCACGGCGGCAAGCCTGCGACGGGCACCGGGATCGGTCTTGCCGTATCGCGTCGTCTGGCGCGCAATATGGGCGGCGATATTAATGTCTCCAGCCAACCGGGTCTGGGAGCCACATTTACGCTGACCGTGCATGCGCCGGCGGTGGCGGAAGAAGTGGAAGATATGCTGACTGAAGATGAGATGCCCCTGCCGGCGCTGAACGTGCTGCTGGTCGAGGATATCGAACTCAACGTGATTGTGGCGCGCTCGGTGCTGGAGAAGTTGGGTAACAGCGTCGATGTGGCGATGACCGGTAAGGCCGCGCTGGAGATGTTTAAACCGGGCGAGTACGACCTGGTGCTGCTGGATATCCAGCTGCCGGACATGACGGGCCTGGATATTTCGCGCCATCTTAAGCAGCACTTTGCCGCCGATGACCTACCGCCGCTGGTGGCCCTCACCGCCAACGTGCTGAAGAATAAAAAAGAGTATCTCGATGCCGGAATGGACGACGTCCTGAGCAAACCGCTATCGGTGCCGGCGCTGACGGCCATGATTAAAAAATTCTGGGATTCGCCGGAAGAGGATGAGTGTGAAATGCCGACCGTGGATGTGAGTAAATCGGCGTCCGTGCTGGATATTCCGATGCTTGAGCAGTATATCGAGCTGGTGGGGCCAAAGCTTATCAACGATGGCCTTGCGGTTTTCGAGAGGATGATGCCGGGCTATATGGCGGTGCTGGAGTCCAACCTGACCGCCCGCGACCAGAAAGGGATCGTCGATGAAGGGCATAAAATTAAAGGCGCGGCGGGGTCGATTGGCCTGCGGCATATTCAACAGCTGGGACAGCAGATTCAGACTCCGGACCTGCCGGCATGGTCAGATAACGTTGGTGAATGGGTTGAAGAGATGAAATCCGAGTGGCAGAACGATGTGGCGGTGCTGAAAGCATGGGTTGCGGCGGCACATAAAAAATGACCCCGGATAAACCGGGGTGCGCGAATACTGCGCCAACACCAGGGAACTGCTTGTTGCGCCAGAATTTTTAGAGATATTTTTACGTAGCGCAACCTGAGGATTTAGTTTGCTCGCTCATTAAGATAGCAAACCTTAAATTATTTGTTACGTGAATCAGTAAAATATGTGAAGCAATGCGTGTAAATCGAAATTTTTGACTGGTTTCAGCAAGTTGCACTAAGGAGCTGGCGGTATGAAAAAGATTGGCGTGGTATTGAGCGGCTGTGGCGTCTATGACGGAACGGAGATCCATGAAGCGGTTATCACCCTGTTAGCGATTGCCCGTAGCGGCGCACAGGCCGTCTGTTTCGCGCCGGATAAAGCGCAAACGGACGTGATCAATCACCTGACCGGTGAGCCGATGGCCGAAAGCCGCAACGTTCTGGTTGAGGCCGCGCGTATTGCCCGTGGCGATATCCAGCCTCTGGCCGCGGCCCGGGCTGAAGACCTGGATGCGTTGATTGTCCCCGGTGGATTTGGCGCGGCGAAGAACCTCAGCAATTTCGCTTCGCAAGGGGCTGAATGCATGGTCGATAGCGACCTGAAAGCGTTGACGCTGGCGATGCACGAGGCGGGTAAACCCCTGGGCTTTATGTGTATCGCCCCGGCGCTGTTGCCAAAAATTTTCCCGATCCCGCTGCGGATAACCATCGGCACCGATCTTGATACCGCTGAGGTGGTGGAGGAGATGGGCGCAGAACACGTTCCTTGTCCGGTCGATGATATCGTCGTCGATGAAGAGCATAAGGTGGTGACGACCCCGGCCTGGATGCTGGCGCAGAACATTGCGGAAGCGGCAAGCGGGATTGAGAAGCTGGTGGCCCGTGTACTGGTTCTGACTGCATGAGCGTGCGTTCGGCCCCGTTGCGAATGATTAAACGTCTTTTATTGCGCATTCTGCTGATTGCGGCGGCTTTTTGGGGCGGCGGCATCGCGCTCTTTAGCATTCTGCCGGTGCCGTTTTCAGCCGTGATGCTCGAGCGGCAACTTGGCGCATGGCTGAGCGGTAATTTTCAGTATGTTGCCCATTCCGACTGGGTCGGGATGGACGAGATCTCGCCGTGGATGGGGCTGGCGGCCATCGCCTCGGAGGATCAAAAATTCCCCGAGCACTGGGGTTTTGATGTCTCAGCGATAGAAAAAGCGCTGGCGCACAATGAACGTCAGGAAAACCGCGTGCGCGGCGCCTCCACGCTCTCGCAGCAAACGGCGAAAAACCTGTTCTTGTGGGATGGCCGCAGCTGGTTGCGCAAAGGGCTGGAGGCCGGGTTAACGGTAGGCATCGAGACGGTGTGGAGTAAAAAACGGATTCTGACCGTCTACCTGAATATCGCTGAGTTTGGTGAAGGGACGTTCGGCGTCGAAGCGGCATCACAGCGCTACTTTCATAAGCCAGCGAGTCAGTTAACCGCTTCTGAAGCGGCGCTTCTGGCGGCGGTATTACCCAATCCGATCCGCTTTCGCGCCGATGCGCCGTCCGGCTATGTTCGCAGTCGGCAGGCGTGGATCCTGCGTCAGATGCGTCAGCTAGGCGGAGAGGAATTTATGCAGGTGAACAGGCTGAAGTGAGGCGGCAGCGGAAACAATAGCCCCGGTCAGCGTCGCGCCGCCGGGGACGAGGCAGGAATGCTTAGTCTTCGTCAAAACCGGCGTTGAACAGCGCAATAACCGCCGCCAGCGCCTCGACTTCCTGCGGGCCGTTGGCTTCAATCTCG
The DNA here is from genome assembly GCF_002806725.1 of Raoultella sp. T31. Lineage (NCBI taxonomy): Bacteria > Pseudomonadati > Pseudomonadota > Gammaproteobacteria > Enterobacterales > Enterobacteriaceae > Klebsiella > Raoultella sp. T31. The sequence goes on along the minus strand of NZ_PIBO01000021.1, from coordinate 28,174 downwards.
ATTTGCCGACCTTTGGCTGAGTCGAGCATGAGTAGGGCAATCACGCTATTGGCTTCCGCTTCCGTCCCCTCGTCGTTGCGCAGCAGGACTTCCGCATCATAATTTTGCATCAGTTCAAACAGCTTCATCGCCGGGCGGGCATGCATCCCCAGCTTATTGGTGATTTCAACGATCTGCTTTACGGTCATGATTTGCGTTTTTCCAGCGTCCGATGGCGAGACTGCACGTTCTTACCGCGCGAGCGGAAGTAATCAGCCAGCTGTTCGGCAATGTAGACCGAACGGTGTTTACCGCCGGTACAACCAATCGCCACCGTCAGATAGCTGCGATTATTGGTCTCCAGCATCGGTAACCATAGCTCAAGATAGCTGCGGGTCTGGTAAATAAAATTGTGAACTTCCGTGTGTCGGTCGAGGAAGGCGGCCACCGGCTTATCCAGACCGGTCATCGGACGCAGTTTCGGATCCCAGTGTGGATTTGGCAGGAAGCGGACGTCAAAGACATAATCGGCATCAATCGGGATACCGTGCTTAAAGCCAAAGGATTCAAAGACCATAGTCAGCTCACGTTCGCGCTTGCCGAGCAGGCGGGTACGTAGCATTTCTGCCAGCTCATGTACCGACATCTCTGAAGTGTCGACGATCAGGTCGGCGCGGGAACGCAGCGGTTCCAGCAGCGCGCTCTCTTCGTCAATGGCGCTTTCCAGCGACAGGTTTTTACTTGAGAGCGGATGCAGACGACGGGTGTCGCTGTAGCGGCGGATCAGCGTATTGCGGTCTGCATCAAGGAACAGTAGCTGAGGGGAAAATGCCTCAGGCAGGTTTTTCATCGCCTGTTCAAAGATCTCTGGCGATTCCGGCATGTTACGCACATCAATGCTGACGGCGGCAGAGATGTTTCTGTCGGCCAGCGATCTCGCCAGTTCAGGCAACAGCACTACCGGCAGGTTATCCACGCAGTAGAAGCCCATATCTTCCAGCGCCCGCAGAGCGACGGATTTCCCCGAGCCTGAGCGGCCGCTGACGATCATCAGTACCATGTACCGTTTCTCCTCAGTACGATAAAGGGTAGGGGGCGACGGCGGTTATACGTCATCGTTGCTTCCTGCTTCGGTGATGATCTCATACAGCTCTTCATCGCTTTGCGCCGCGCGCAGGCGCCGGCAAATGGTTTTATCCGCCAGCCGTTTGGCAACCAGCGAGAGCGTATGCAGATGGGTTTTGGTCTGATCGGCCGGAACCAGAAGCGCAAACAGCAGATCGACCGGCTGGTTGTCGATGGCATCAAATGCGATCGGTGTCTCCAACTGGACAAACACGCCGACGGCGCGCAGCGTATCTTCTTCGAGTTTACCGTGCGGAATAGCAATCCCGTTGCCAATCCCGGTACTGCCCATTTTCTCGCGGGTGAGGATCGCCTCAAACACCACCTGCGGCGGCAAACCTAACTGTTTCGCAGCCAGCTCACTGATGATTTCCAGCGCGCGCTTTTTGCTCTGGCAGTGAACCTGGCTACGGGTACATTCCTGATTAAGGACATTGCTCAGTTGTAGAGCCGAATCGTTGTTCATCATAATTTCACCTGAGCGCGTCCCTTGCCGGCTACCGATAAAAGCCGGCAGCAGACAAGGGCGACGCCCGGACAATTAGTGTTGTTTTAGTTTATCTTTATGTTTTGTTAACTGTCTTGCCAGCTTATCGATGAGTCCATCGATAGCGGCATACATATCCTGCCCTTCCGCACTGGCATGGATTTCGCCACCGTTGACATGCAGATTGGCGTCCGCAATTTGCGTCACCTTCTCTACTTTTAACACAATATAGACCTGATTGATCCTGTCGAAAAACTGCTCCAGTTTGCTGAACTTCGCATTAACGAATTCACGCAGTGCAGGGGTTATTTCGACGTTGTGTCCTGTAATGTTGAGCTGCATAGTGTCTTCCTTATCGGTTGTATCAAACCAGTTGTTTACGCTGGTTAGATGGCGGAATGGATAAAGACTCTCGGTACTTAGCGACGGTACGACGTGCCACCATAATACCCTGTTCAGACAGGAGGGTGGTCAGCTTACTGTCACTCAACGGCTTCGCGGGATTCTCCGCGGCGATTAACTTCTTCACCAGCGCCCGAATGGCCGTCGACGATGCCTCGCCGCCGCCCTCCGTATTGACGTGGCTGGAAAAGAAATATTTCAGCTCAAAAATACCGCGCGGACTGTGCAGATATTTTTGGGTGGTCACGCGTGAAATGGTGGATTCATGCATTTCGACGGCCTGGGCGATATCGGCCAGCACCATCGGTTTCATGAACTCCTCTCCTTGTTCGAAGAAGGACTGCTGCTGTTCAACGATGCAGCGGCTAACGCGCAGCAGCGTATCATTGCGGCTTTCCAGACTCTTGATTAGCCAGCGAGCTTCCTGCAGGTTGCTGCGGATAAACTGGCTGTCTGCATCATTGCGCGCGCTGTTGCCCATGGCCGCATAATGCTGGTTGATCTTCAGGCGTGGGATGCTGTCGGAGTTAAGCTCCACAACCCAGCGGCCGCCGACCTTACGTACCAGTACGTCGGGAATGACGTATTCCGGCTCGCCGGTCTGGATCGACTGACCGGGGCGCGGATCGAGCGACTGGATCAGATTAACCGCCTCTTTCAGCACCTCTTCTTTCAGTCGGGTGACGCGCATCAGGGAGCGGAAATCGTGGTTGGCGAGCAGATCGAGATGATCGCTGATGATAAGTCGGGCTTCTTCCAGCCACGGCGTCTCTTTGGCATATTGTGAAAGCTGAACCAGCAGACAGTCGCGCAGATCTTTTGCCGCGACGCCGACCGGGTCAAAGCGCTGAATGCGCTTAAGTACCGCTTCAACTTCTTCGAGACCAATTTCGTCATCGTCGATACTCTCGACAATATCTTCCAGCCGAATGGTGAGGTAGCCGGTGTCATCGACGGCATCGACAATCGATGTGGCAATCGCGCGATCGGTGTCGGTAAACGGCGTCAGTTCAACCTGCCACATCAGGTAATCCTGCAGGCTTTGGGTCGTTTCGCCTTGATAAACAGGCAGCTCGTCCTCCTGGTAATCAACGCCGTTTCCGGACGGCGTGCCGGCGGTGTAGATTTCATCCCAGCTGGCGTCGAGCGGCAGCTCTTCCGGCATATCTTTTTGTTCAAGAGCGTCGACGGTGTCCAGCGATTCGCGGTCCTCAACCTCTTTGGTTTCTACCTCATCGTGAAGATCGGTTTGCTCAAGCAGCGGATTACTCTCCAGCGCCTGCTGGAGTTCTTGCTGGAGTTCTAACGTGGACAGCTGCAGCAAGCGAATAGCCTGTTGCAGTTGTGGCGTCATGGCAAGCTGTTGGCTTAGCCTTAATTGCAAACCTTGCTTCATATTCAGGGCTAATATCTCCGGCTAAAACGTCTGTAACCTCTACCCTATCAGAGTCTGAAGTCTTCCCCAAGATACACGCGCTTAACCTGCTCGTCTTCAAGGATTTGTTGCGGTGTGCCGTGGGCTATCAGGTGACCCTGGCTGACGATATAGGCGCGTTCGCAGACGGCCAGCGTCTCCCTGACGTTATGGTCGGTGATCAGCACGCCAAGACCGCTGTCACGCAGATGCTCGATTATCCGTTTGATATCGATAACGGAAATGGGGTCAACGCCAGCGAAGGGCTCATCCAGCAGAATGAATTTTGGATTAGCGGCCAGCGCGCGGGCTATCTCAACGCGGCGGCGTTCACCGCCGGAAAGCGCCTGCCCCAGGCTGTCGCGCAGATGCTCAATATGAAATTCTTCCATCAGCTCTTTCGCGCGGTCTTCACGCTGCTCGCTGCTGAGATCGTCACGGATCTGCAAAACCGCCATTAAATTATCGTACACGCTCAGGCGGCGGAAAATAGAGGCTTCCTGCGGCAGATAGCCGATACCCCGACGCGCGCGGGCATGCAGCGGCAGCAGGCTGATATCTTCATCGTCGATGATAATGTTGCCAGCGTCGCGCGGCACAATGCCGACCACCATGTAGAAGGTCGTGGTTTTACCGGCGCCGTTTGGCCCAAGGAGGCCAACGATCTCGCCAGAGTTCACGGTCAGACTGACATCTTCCACCACGCGGCGGCCTTTATACGCCTTGGCGAGATTCTTTGCGGTTAATGTTGCCATAACGAATTAGTTACCCTTCTTTTGCTGGTTGGTGCTTTTGTCTTGCAGCTGCGAAGGGACCAGAATCGTCGTCACGCGTCCGCCCTTATTGCTGAACGCCTGCATTTTCTGCTCTTTGACCAGGTAGGTGATTTTGTCGCCCTGGATGTTGCTGTCGAGCTGCTCAAGGTACGCGTTACCGGTCAGAACCACAAAATCGTTCTGTAATTCATAACGCATTTTTGACGCGTGGCCTTTGACCGGCTTACCGTTATCCTGCATCTGGTAGAAGGTCGCCGGATTGCCATAACCGTCGATAACCTCTTTGCCTTTTTCTCCGCCTGGACGGGTTACCACCACCTTATCGGCGTTAATTTTGATGGTGCCCTGGGTGACGACCACATTGCCGGTAAACGTGACAACATTGCCCTGCATATCCAGCGACTGCTGATCGGATTCAATGTGAATCGGCTGATCGGTGTCACCGGTTTTTGCCAGTGCCGGCAGGCTGGCGGCCAGTAATGCGCTGGCGAGCGCAATTTTAAGGCTGAGTTTGTTTGTTCTGAATTTCATAAGAGGTTCTAACCTTTTCAATCAGCTCGGCATTTTTGCTGCGTAAATTTCCGCGCATTTTCAGGCCGCTGGAATTAAATGTCGTCCCATACAACGTCACCAGGTCATCAGAGGTAACATCTTGCGTCACCAGGTTTATCTGGGCGTTATCCGTCGTAATTTTTTGCAGTTGAGAGTCAGCGGTCAACGCATTGACTTCGACGTGTCCGTAAAGATACAGCATGCGATCGTTGGTCAGTTTGGCTTTATCCGCTTTGATAGACCAGGTGGGTACCTTGTTGGTATCAAACGTGGTCATCACCGGTCGGGTGAACCACGATACCTCCTGGGCGGAAAAATAGGCCACATGCTCAGCGATTAAGCGGTAATTAAGCGCTCCTTCCGGGCTGTAAACAACGGTGTCGGTATGTTCACTGGTATAGGTCGGGTCATCAGGATTGATCTCCTGCACGGTGGTATCGTCCGTACCCGCCAGATTCAGGCCGATCAGAATAAGCGCGACCAGCGATAGTAAAATGATAACCCAACGTCTGGTTTTACTCATATTGATTGCCCTTTGGCCTCATCCAGCTTGCCCTGTGCCAATAGTAACAAATCGCAGACTTCGCGTACCGCCCCGCGTCCACCGTCGATTCGTGTAACATAATTCGCTCGCGGCAGCAGCAACGGGTGCGCATCCGCCACCGCCACGCTTAAGCCGACCTCGGCCATCACCGGCCAGTCGATCAGGTCATCGCCGATGTAGGCCACTTCGTCCGGGCGAACGGCCAGCTTGTTCAATAATTCGCGAAATGCCAGCAGTTTATCGGACTGACCCTGATACAGGTGCGTGATGCCCAGCGTCTGACAACGATCTTCTACCAGTTTAGCTTTTCGTCCGGTAATAATCGCCACTTCAATACCTGATGTCAGCGCGCAGCGAATCCCGTAGCCGTCGCGAACGTTAAACGCCTTCAGCTCTTCACCGTTGTTGCCCATGTAGATCAGGCCATCGGACAGCACGCCGTCTACGTCGAGGATCAATAAACGGATCTTCGCCGCCCGATCGATAAATTCAGGGCTTACTGGCCCATAGCAGGTTTCCTGCAGAGCATCAGCATTCTTCATTATTTTATCCTTACTTACACTACGCCTGCGCGCAGGAGATCGTGCATATGTACCACACCCAACAGACGGTCGCCATCGGCAACTAACACGCAGGTGATATGGCGAGATTGCATCAGGTTCAGCGCATCGACGGCAAGGATACCGGGACGAATGCGAATACCGCCCGGCGTCATGACGTCGGCGATACGGGCATTACGCATATCGACGCCGGTATCAAACACCCGGCGCAGGTCGCCATCGGTGAAAATACCGATGATGTTCATGTCATCATCGCAGATAGCCGTCATGCCTAAATTTTTACGTGTGATTTCCAGCAGCGCATCACGCAGGGTGGCCTGCACATTGACGTGCGGGATTTCATCACCCGTATGCATAATATCATTGACCCGCAACAGCAGCTTACGACCCAGTGCGCCGCCGGGGTGGGACAGCGCAAAATCTTCGGCGGTAAAGCCGCGCGCCTCCAGCAGGGCAACCGCCAGCGCATCGCCCATAACCAGTGCGGCAGTCGTGCTGGAGGTCGGCGCCAGCCCTAACGGACAGGCTTCTTTCTCTACCTTCACGCAAAGGTGGATGTCCGCCGCGCGCCCCATGCTGCTTTCCGGGCGGCTGGTCATGCAGATAAGCGACACCTGCTGGCGTTTAAGTACCGGAATCAGCGCCAGGATCTCGTTCGACTCGCCGGAGTTCGAGAGCGCGATAACCACATCCTTCGGCGTCACCATGCCTAAATCGCCGTGGGCCGCTTCGCCGGGGTGAACGAAAAACGACGGCGTACCGGTGCTGGCAAAGGTGGCCGCCATTTTACGCCCGATATGGCCGGATTTGCCCATCCCCATCACCACGACTTTCCCCGCGCAGCGGAAGATCTTCTCGCAGGCATGGGTGAAATCTTCATTAATGTATCGATCGAGCTGAGCCAGACCTTCACGTTCAATTTCCAGAACTTCACGTCCTACCCGTTGAAAGTCAAAATCCGTTGGCAAATCTATCTGCGACATAATCTTATCCCGATTCATTCAACGAAGAGCGGTGCTGCCCAGTACAGCATCGCCAACCAAACCACAAAACCGCCGACCAGCAGCGCGCCGACCAGGCGGCCGGGTTGCCATTTGCGACGCCAGCATAGCAGGGCGAATATCACGCTGACGAACAGCATCACGGCGTAGTCGCGCGTAAAGGCCTCCGGCGCGAACGCTCCCGGGGCGATCAGTGCCGGTAATCCGAGAACGAGGGCGATATTCAGGATATTCGCGCCAATAATATTCCCGATAGCGATATCGTCTTCCCCTTTTCGGGCCCCGGCTATCGTCGTCGCCAGTTCCGGCAGGCTGGTGCCGATCGCCACCACCGTTAAGCCGACGGTGAGTTCGCTGATAGCGAAGTAGTTTGCCAGCACGGTAGCATTATCCACGACCATGCGGGTTGCCATGGGCATCACAATCATGGCTACGCCCAGCCAGAGCAGGGCCACGGGAAGCGAGCCTTCCCGCGGAAGCTCCGCCATCTGTTCCCGGGTCAGGCTATCGCTGCCCTGACGCTCCGACAGCCGGGCGATTTTAATCGTAAACAGCAGCCACAGCAGGGCGAGCGCCAGTAAGAAAAGGCCGTCCATACGCGACAATTGCCCATCGTACAGCACAAAGCTTGCCAGCAAACTGACCAGCAACATTAACGGTAACTCGCGGCGCAGGATATCAGAATGCACGGTAAATGGACGCAACAAGGCAGCGAGGCCGAGTATTAATAATATATTGGTAATATTGGATCCGAGCGCCGTGCCGATCGCCAGATCGGTCTGTCCGTGCAGAGATGCGGCGGCGGAAACGATGATCTCCGGCAGGCTGGTACCGATACTGACCACCGTCATGCCGATGATAAGCGGCGGGATCCCTATCATGCGGCAAAGTATTGAAGCGGCGTAAACCAGACGATCGGCGCTGTAGACTACCAGCAGTAAACCAATTATTAACAGAGCCGTCGCTAAAAGCATCTAAAGTCCTTTCTTCAGGTATAATCGTCGATTCGCTGTACCGATCCATCTGCAGCGTAACGAATTCTTAATTTTGACTTTATGTTTGTCAAAAGTAAAACAAATGCCAGCTTTCGTTAACCCGTGCAGGTAAGATTCTGTAAAAATGTTGGGTTTGTGGCGAAGGTACGCGCCATGCTTAGCCCAGGGGATGTTTAGTAAGGATGATTTTATGAGCCAAACTCTGGCGAATTTGGTCGAAGTACGCGGTATCCGCTTCTCTCGCGGCGATCGTGTCATCTTCGACGATATCTCGCTGTCAGTGCCGCGCGGTAAGATCACGGCGATTATGGGACCATCGGGGATCGGTAAAACGACGCTGCTGCGCCTGATCGGTGGGCAGATCCCGCCGGATAAAGGTGAGATCCTGTTCGATGGTGAAAACGTGCCGCAGATGTCACGCTCGCGCCTGTATACCGTGCGTAAGCGTATGAGCATGCTGTTTCAGTCCGGAGCGCTGTTCACTGATATGGACGTGTTCAATAACGTAGCCTACCCGCTACGCGAACATACGCGTTTGCCGGAGGCACTACTGCATACGACGGTGATGATGAAGCTGGAAGCGGTCGGCCTGCGCGGGGCGGCGAAATTAATGCCTTCTGAACTCTCAGGCGGGATGGCGCGCCGTGCCGCCCTGGCCAGGGCCATCGCGCTGGAGCCGGACCTGATTATGTTCGACGAACCGTTTGTCGGGCAGGATCCCATCACCATGGGGGTGCTGGTTAAGCTGATTTCAGAGCTCAACAGCACGCTGGGCGTGACCTGTATCGTGGTGTCACATGACGTGCCGGAAGTGCTGAGCATTGCTGATTACGCGTATATCGTGGCGGACAAAAAAATCGTGGCTCACGGCAGCGCGCAGTCGCTGCGTGAAAACGGCGATCCTCGGGTTCGCCAGTTCATTGATGGCATTGCCGATGGTCCGGTACCGTTCCGCTATCCGGCCGGTGACTATCAGCATGATTTATTAGGCAAGGGAGCGAGCAACTGATGCTGCTAAATGTGCTGGCATCACTCGGACACCGGGGAATTAAAACGACCGCGGCTTTCGGGCGTGCCGGATTAATGCTTTTCAATGCGGTGGTGGGCAAGCCGGAATTTCGTAAGCATGCGCCGCTGCTGGTTCGCCAGCTCTACAACGTCGGCGTGCTATCGATGCTGATTATCATCGTGTCGGGGCTGTTTATCGGCATGGTGCTGGGGCTGCAGGGCTATCTGGTGCTCACCACTTATAGTGCGGAAACCAGTTTAGGCATGCTGGTGGCGCTATCCCTGCTACGCGAACTGGGGCCAGTGGTCGCTGCGCTGCTGTTTGCCGGCCGTGCCGGTTCCGCGCTGACCGCGGAAATTGGCCTGATGCGCGCGACCGAGCAGCTCTCCAGCATGGAAATGATGGCGGTCGATCCGCTGCGTCGCGTGATTTCGCCTCGCTTCTGGGCCGGGGTTATCTCGCTGCCGCTGTTGACCATTATTTTTGTCGCCGTGGGTATCTGGGGCGGTTCGCTGGTGGGCGTAAGCTGGAAGGGCATCGACAGCGGCTTCTTCTGGACCGCGATGCAAAATGCCGTTGACTGGCGAATGGATCTGGTTAACTGCCTGATTAAGAGTCTGGTGTTCGCCATTACGGTGACATGGGTTGCGTTATTTAATGGTTATGACGCTATCCCCACTTCCGCCGGGATTAGCCGGGCAACGACGCGTACCGTGGTGCATTCGTCGCTGGCGGTTCTGGGGCTGGATTTTGTGCTGACTGCGCTGATGTTTGGGAATTGAGTTCATGCAAACGAAAAAAAGTGAAATCTGGGTAGGTGTGTTCTTACTGGTTGCGTTGCTGGCGGCGTTGTTTGTCTGTCTCAAAGCCGCCAACGTGACCTCTTTACGTACCGAGCCGACGTATCGGATCTATGCCACCTTTGACAATATTGGCGGGCTGAAGGCGCGTTCTCCGGTCCGTATTGGCGGTGTGGTCGTGGGCCGGGTGGCGGATATCACGCTTGACCCGAAAACCTACCTGCCGCGCGTGGCGCTCGATATTGATGAGAGCTACAACCATATTCCTGATTCCAGCTCGCTGGCTATTCGTACCTCAGGTCTGCTGGGAGAGCAGTATCTGGCGCTGAATATCGGTTTCGACGATCCGGAACTGGGGACGTCTATCCTTAAAGACGGCAGCACGATTCAGGACACCAAGTCCGCCATGGTTCTGGAAGACCTGATTGGTCAGTTCCTTTATAGCAGTAAGGGCGGTGACAATAAGAATTCTGGCGATGATCCGGCAGCGGCAGAGAGTCATACTAGCGCGACGCCACCGGCCGCCACGACGCATTAATTTCAGGAGAGACACCTTATGTTTAAACGCTTACTGATGATCGCCATGCTGGTGATTGCTCCCTTGACGGCTGCTACGGCGGCGGATCAGTCCAACCCCTATAAACTGATGAACGAAGCGGCGCAGAAAACCTTCGATCGTCTGAAAAATGAACAGTCGAAGATTCAGGCTAACCCGAACTATCTGCGTGATATCGTTGACCAGGAGCTGATGCCGTATGTTCAGGTGAAGTATGCTGGCGCGCTGGTTCTGGGCCGCTATTATAAAGATGCGACGCCGGCGCAGCGCGAAGCCTACTTTGTCGCCTTTCGCGAATACCTGAAGCAGGCCTATGGCCAGGCGCTGGCGATGTATCATGGCCAGACCTATCAGATTGCTCCGGAACAACCGCTGGGCGATGCGACGATCATCCCTATCCGCGTGACGATCGTCGATCCGAATGGCCGCCCTCCGGTACGGCTGGATTTCCAGTGGCGTAAAAACACCCAGACCGGTAACTGGCAGGCTTACGATATGATTGCCGAAGGGGTCAGCATGATCACCACCAAACAAAATGAGTGGAGCGATCTGCTGCGCACCAAAGGCGTTGATGGCCTGACCGCGCAACTGAAAGCGATCTCCGCGCAGCCGATCACGCTGGAACAGAAAAAATAATGACCGGGCAGCTGAGCTGGACTCGCGACGGCGAGCGACTGGCGCTGCACGGGGAGCTGGACCAGGATCTGCTGGTCCCGCTGTGGGAAGCCCGTGCGCAGGCGACCGAGGGCGTGTCGACTATCGACCTGAGCGCGCTGACCCGGGTGGATACCGCCGGCCTGGCGCTGCTGGTGCATTTTGTGGCGTTAATTCGCCACCAGGGTCTGGAAGCGACACTGACTGGCAAGAGCGACAACCTGCAAACTTTAGTCAGTCTTTACAACCTTCCCGCCGATATGATCCCATAATTTTTCAGTGTGTTACTGCTGAGGTTGTCCTGAAAGCCCCATCAATATCTTCGATGGGGCTTTTTGCTTATTTAAGACCGCGTCACTTTCCTCTAAGATGTTGGGCTATTTTCACTACCAGATAAAATTTGAACCCATGGAAAATCATGAAATTCAGACCGTGCTGATGAACGCACTCTCCCTTCAGGAAGTCCACGTCTCTGGCGATGGCAGTCACTTTCAGGTTATTGCTGTGGGTGAGATGTTTGACGGCATGAGCCGGGTAAAGAAACAGCAGGCTGTCTACGCTCCGCTGATGGAATACATTGCCGACAACCGCATTCATGCTCTGTCGATCAAAGCGTTTACCCCGCAAGAATGGGCCCGGGACCGCAAACTCAACGGCTTTTAAGCTGCAGGGATGTTCCCGGCAGCGTATGTGAATTCTTAACAGAGAACAGAATCAATGGATAAATTCCGTGTTCAGGGGCCGACACGCCTCCAGGGGGAAGTCACCATCTCCGGTGCGAAAAATGCCGCCCTGCCGATCCTCTTTGCTGCACTGCTGGCAGATGAGCCGATTGAGATCCAGAACGTACCTAAACTGAAAGACATCGATACCACGATGAAACTGCTGAGCCAGCTCGGCGCCAAAGTGAAGCGCAATGGCTCAGTCTGGATCGATGCGGGCCCGGTCGACGTCTTCTGCGCGCCGTACGATCTGGTCAAAACGATGCGTGCTTCTATCTGGGCGCTGGGCCCGCTGGTGGCACGCTTTGGTCAGGGTCAGGTTTCTCTGCCGGGCGGTTGCGCTATCGGCGCGCGTCCGGTCGATTTGCATATTATTGGCCTTGAGCAACTGGGCGCAGAGATCAAACTGGAAGAAGGTTATGTGAAGGCGTCGGTTAATGGACGTCTTAAAGGCGCGCATATTGTGATGGATAAGGTCAGCGTTGGCGCGACCGTGACCATTATGAGCGCGGCGACGCTGGCGGAAGGCACCACCGTTATTGAAAACGCCGCACGCGAGCCGGAGATCGTCGATACGGCGAACTTCCTCAACACGCTGGGCGCGAAAATTAAAGGTCAGGGAACTGACCGTATCACCATCGAAGGCGTAGAGCGTCTGGGTGGCGGCGTATACCGCGTTCTGCCTGACCGTATCGAAACCGGTACCTTCCTGGTCGCTGCGGCAATATCCGGCGGTAAAATTGTGTGCCGCAACGCACAGCCTGATACCCTGGATGCCGTACTGGCCAAGCTGCGCGATGCGGGCGCTGATGTTGAAACCGGCGAAGACTGGATTAGCCTGGATATGCACGGCAACCGTCCGAAAGCTGTTAATGTGCGCACCGCGCCACACCCGGGATTCCCGACCGACATGCAGGCGCAGTTCACGCTGCTGAACCTGGTGGCGGAAGGGACCGGCGTGATTACCGAAACGATCTTTGAAAACCGTTTCATGCACATTCCGGAACTGATCCGTATGGGCGCGCGCGCGGAGATCGAAAGCAATACGGCGATATGCCACGGCGTGGCGCAACTCTCCGGTGCTCAGGTGATGGCGACCGACCTGCGAGCGTCAGCAAGTCTGGTCCTCGCTGGCTGCATCGCGGAAGGGACTACGATTGTCGATCGTATCTACCACATCGATCGTGGATACGAGCGCATTGAAGATAAACTGCAGGCGCTGGGCGCGAATATTGAACGCGTAAAAGGCGAGTAAATCTGTAGTGATAACAGCCCCTTGACGTGTGTCCTGGGGCTGTTTTTTATTCCGTTCTGTTTCACTCAGCGAACCGTCTTCATACACTCTCTTTCTTCTGGCGTATCATCTGCGTTCTGTCGATAAACTGATGTGTCTCCGGGTCATGATAGCGTGAGGGCCAGATAACCCACGGCTTGGTATCCAGCGCATGAGCAATAATCAGCTCGCCTTTTGGCCATGGCCGGGTCAATGCATTCGCCAGCGTTGAAGAACTCAAACCGTTACGCCGCGACTCCGCTGCCAGCGACGTCCCTTTTTTGCGCAGTCCGGCAATGATGTCTGCCGGATGCCAGTCGATGAACTTTTCCATAAATTCTCCTGGTGGTGATAATCCCGTTTGCCTGATATGTGAGCAACGGAATGACTATACTCCCAGGTTTAATTAAGTTCTAACAAGTTCTTGTAAGGTGTCTCAATATTCGGAATATACCAGGATAAAAGACATTTCGTGAATTTTACTGGAACTTCTGGGACGTTCCCGCGCCGGGCACGGGAACGGGGCAGGGGGGATCAGTGGTCGCGCTGAACCGCGATATGGGCAAGACCGATAAGCGCTTCACGCCACGGGGAATCCGGTAACACCTGAAGTACAGCAATGGCTTTGTCCGCTTCCTCTTCCGCGCGTTTACGGGTCCACTCCAGGGAACCGCAGGTCGCCATCGTCTCGAGAACCGCCTCAAGAAGGTGACGCCCGTTGCCTTGCTCAATCGCGCCGCGAATCATCGCTGACTGCTCCGGAGTACCGTGACGCATGGCATGCAATAACGGTAAGGTCGGTTTGCCTTCGTTCAGGTCATCACCCACGTTTTTGCCGAGGCGCTCGCCGTCAGAACTGTAGTCCAGTAAATCGTCGATCAGCTGGAATGCCGTGCCGAGATAACGACCATAATCCTGCAGCGCTTGCTCCTGTTCGGCGGTACAGCCCGCCAGGATGCCGGAACACTGCGCGGCGGCTTCAAACAGGCGGGCAGTTTTGCTGTAAATGACCCGCATATAGTTTTCTTCAGTGATGTCCGGGTCGTTGACGTTCATCAACTGCAGCACTTCGCCCTCGGCAATGACGTTAACGGCTTTAGACATCACTTCCAGCACTTTTAGCGAGCCGAGGCTGGTCATCATCTGGAAAGAGCGGGTATAGATAAAATCACCAACCAGCACGCTGGCCGCGTTGCCAAAAGCGGCGTTTGCCGTCGCCTTGCCGCGGCGCATATCGGATTCATCAACGACATCATCATGCAGCAAGGTAGCGGTATGAATAAATTCGATCAGTGCGGCAATAGTGACATGCGCCTCGCCCTGGTAACCCACTGCCCGGGCGGCAAGAACCGCAATCATCGGACGAATACGTTTACCGCCTCCGCTAACGATGTAATAGCCTAATTGATTGATAAGCTGAACATCTGAGTCAAGTTGCTCAAGGATTGTCGCATTGACACCCGCCATATCCTGCGCGGTTAACTCATTGATTTTTTCTAAATTCATCGCAAAAGCCGGGCCACATGTCCTGTTACCGCGAATCCAGGTGGGTTCACAGAAGGATTAAGATAGAATTAAACGAAGCTATGATTGTACTGAAAAATTGCCATAGATAAACGTTAGCGTGAAAGTTGTGTTTTTTTTCTGCGTTGATCGCTAATCGCTCTTGTCAAAGGCTCGCGTTTTGCGTAATATTCGCGCCCTATTGTGAATATTTATAGCGCACTCTGAATCACACGAAGAGGTGCGCGGAAGCGGAGTTTTATATGTACGCGGTTTTCCAAAGTGGTGGTAAACAACACCGAGTAAGCGAAGGTCAGACCATTCGCCTGGAAAAGCTGGACATCGCAACTGGCGAAGCTGTTGAGTTCGCTGAAGTGCTGATGATCGCAAACGGTGAAGAAATCAAGATCGGCGTTCCTTTCGTTGAGGGCGGCGTAATCAAAGCTGAAGTTGTTGCTCACGGTCGTGGCGAGAAAGTTAAAATCGTTAAGTTTCGTCGTCGTAAACACTACCGTAAGCAGCAGGGCCATCGTCAGTGGTTCACTGATGTGAAAATTACTGGCATCAGCGCCTAAGACCTGAGGAGAGATTTAAATGGCACATAAAAAGGCTGGCGGCTCAACTCGTAACGGTCGCGACTCAGAAGCTAAACGCCTGGGCGTTAAGCGTTTCGGTGGCGAATCCGTTCTGGCGGGTAGCATCATCGTTCGTCAGCGTGGCACCAAATTCCACGCAGGCACCAACGTAGGTTGCGGTCGTGACCACACTCTGTTTGCTAAAGCAGACGGTAAAGTGAAATTTGAAGTTAAAGGCCCGAACAACCGTAAATACATCAGCATCGTTGCTGAGTAAGTTTTTCGTGGTCCGGTAACGGATTAAAGCCCCGCAACGTGTTGCGGGGCTTTTTACATTAGAATCCCGGATATTTTTCTGCAGGGAAAACGGGTATGAAGCAGCAGGCCGGCATTGGCATTGTTTTGGCGCTCACCACCGCGATGTGCTGGGGGGCACTGCCCATTGCCATGAAGCAGGTCCTTGAAGTGATGGAACCGCCGACGGTGGTGTTTTATCGCTTTCTGATGGCAAGCATCGGCCTTGGCATAATCCTCGCTATCAGAGGTAGACTGCCGCCGCTGCGCCTGTTTCGCAAACCGCGCTGGCTGGTGCTGCTGGCCATTGCGACGGGCGGCCTGTTTGGTAACTTCATTCTGTTCAGTTCTTCCCTGCAATATCTTAGCCCCACGGCGTCTCAGGTGATCGGCCAGCTATCTCCGGTCGGCATGATGGTGGCCAGCGTATTCATCCTTAAGGAGAAAATGCGCGGTACCCAGGTTGTGGGAGCCTTGATGTTGATTTGCGGGCTGGTGATGTTCTTTAACACCAGCCTGATTGAGATTTTTACCCGCCTGACGGATTACACGTGGGGGGTAATTTTTGGCGTTGCAGCGGCTGCGGTCTGGGTCAGCTACGGCGTTGCGCAAAAGGTGTTATTACGCCGCCTGGCGTCACAGCAGATCCTCTTTTTGCTGTACACTTTATGTACGATAGCGTTGCTGCCGCTGGCGACGCTCTCGCAGGTTCTGGCGTTAAGCCACTGGCAGCTGGCGTGCCTGATTTTCTGTGGGTTAAATACCCTGGTAGGCTACGGTGCGCTGGCGGAAGCCATGGCGCGCTGGCAGGCAGCTCAGGTGAGCGCGTTGATTACCTTAACGCCTTTGTTTACGCTGCTTTTTTCAGATTTATTATCACTGGCCTGGCCCGATGTTTTCGCCAGACCGATGTTAAACCTGTTAGGTTATCTCGGTGCGTTTGTCGTGGTTGCGGGCGCGATGTATTCCGCCATAGGCCACCGTCTTTGGGGTGGCTTACGTAAGCGTGAAGCGGTTGTACCGCTGCCCCGCTCAGGCGAATGATTTTCGGAGAGTAAAATGAAGTTTGTTGATGAAGCAACAATCCTGGTCGTAGCAGGTGATGGCGGCAATGGTTGCGTTAGCTTCCGCCGTGAAAAATATATCCCGAGAGGCGGCCCGGACGGCGGCGACGGTGGTGATGGCGGTGATGTCTGGCTGGAAGCGGACGAAAACCTGAACACCCTGATCGACTACCGTTTTGAAAAATCTTTCCGCGCCGAGCGTGGACAGAATGGTCAGAGCCGCGACTGTACCGGCAAACGTGGTAAAGACGTGTCGATAAAAGTACCTGTAGGGACCCGTGTTATCGATCAAGGGACCGGCGAAGTCATGGGCGATATGACTCAGCATGGTCAGCGTCTGATGGTCGCTAAAGGCGGCTGGCACGGTCTGGGCAACACCCGTTTCAAATCGTCCGTCAACCGTACTCCGCGTCAGAAAACGATGGGGACACCGGGCGACAAGCGCGATCTGCAGCTGGAGCTGATGCTGCTGGCAGACGTCGGGATGCTGGGTATGCCGAATGCCGGTAAATCCACCTTCATCCGCGCCGTTTCTGCGGCGAAGCCGAAAGTGGCCGATTATCCGTTTACCACGCTGGTGCCGAGCCTTGGCGTTGTGCGTATGGATAACGAGAAGAGCTTCGTTGTCGCCGATATTCCTGGGCTTATCGAAGGCGCAGCAGAAGGCGCAGGCCTCGGTATTCGCTTCCTGAAGCACCTTGAACGCTGCCGCGTGCTGCTGCACCTCATCGATATCGAGCCGATTGATGGTTCCGATCCGGTTGAGAACGCACGCATTATCATCGGTGAGCTGGAGAAATACAGCGAGAAGCTGGCTGAGAAGCCACGCTGGTTAGTCTTCAACAAGATTGACCTGATGGATAAAGCGGAAGCTGAAGCGAAGGCGAAAGCCATTGCCGATGCGCTGGGCTGGGAAGAGAAGTTCTACCTGATCTCTGCGGCAAGCCAGCAGGGCGTTAAAGATCTGTGCTGGGACGTGATGACCTTTATCATCGAAAACCCAATCGTGCATGCAGCGGAAGAGAAAGCGCCTGAAAAAGTCGAGTTTATGTGGGATGACTACCACCGTCAGCAGCTTGAAGAAGCCGAAGTTGCAGTCGAAGACGACGAAGACTGGGATGACGACTGGGACGAAGACGACGAAGAAGGCGTCGAGTTCATCTATAAGCGTTAAGTTGCTGGAGCGCCCCGGTATATTGCCGATCGGGGCGACGC
Organism: Raoultella sp. T31; assembly: GCF_002806725.1. Lineage (NCBI taxonomy): Bacteria > Pseudomonadati > Pseudomonadota > Gammaproteobacteria > Enterobacterales > Enterobacteriaceae > Klebsiella > Raoultella sp. T31. Next base: position 10,674 of record NZ_PIBO01000021.1, on the reverse strand, counting down.
TGCCCGGATATGCCGGAAAGCGCTTCAGAACGCACGAAAAAGGGCCGCATCTGATGCGGCCCTTTTGTCTTAGTTGTTCTGGTACAAATCCTTATATAACCGACTCTCGAAGCGTACCAGCGGGATCCGGCGGTTGCGCTGATCCGCAGGCGGTACCGCATATCCTGACAGATATTGTACGAAGGCGATTTTTTGCCCGCTGGCGGCGGTGATGAAGCCTGCGAGGTTGTAAACGCCCTGCAGAGAACCGGTTTTGGCCGACACTTTACCATCAACGCCTGCCTGATTCAGGCCTGCGCGATACTGTAGCGAGCCATCGTGGCCAGCCAGCGGCAGCATCGAGATGAAGTTGAGTTCATTATCGTGCTGGGCGATATATTGCAGCACCTGCATCATGGTCGCCGGCGCAATCAGGTTATGCCGCGACAGACCGGAACCGTCGGCGATAATCGTATTACCCAGATCGATGCCGGCCTGTTGGCGCAGGATCTGGCGTACCGCATCCGAACCGGCGCGCCAGGTTCCCGGTACGCCGAGACGAGCGTGACCGATGGTGCGAAAGACGGTGTCCGCAATCATGTTGTCTGATTTTTTTAACATGATCCGCAGGAGATCGTGCAGCGGAGCTGATTGTGTGGTAGCCAGCACGGTTCCCGGATCGTTCGCCAGAGTCTGGCGCAGCAGCGTCCCGCTATAGGTAATCCCCGCCTGGGTCAGTTCGGATTTCAGGATCGCGCCAGCATAGCTCGCGCCGTCCTGAATGGCGAAAGCCAGCGGTAAAGGCTCACTACGCTGTGGCAGACAACCCGTCAGGGTGTAACGGTTCAGGTCGCCCGTCACCACGTCGAGTTCGCAGTACTGAGCCTCGGCGGAGCCGCGGGCCAGCGTTCTCACCTGGCTAAACATCGTCACCGGGTAGTACGACGCGACGCGAATAAAGGCCAGATCGCCAGGTTTCTGCGCGCTATAAAGTGAGATAGAAAAACAGTTACGATCGACGATAGCGGCCGCCGGTGGGGCGCTAAAGCATTGGGTCATGTCGTTCCACGGCCAGCCTGGGGCCATATCATGGCTGGCGAAGACCGAGGTATCAATCAACACGTTTCCCTCGATCCGCTGGACGCCCGCTTTTTTTAGCGTTGCCACCATATTGCGAATATCCTGACGTTTCAGCGTCGGATCGCCGCCAAAACGGGCTATCAGGTCGCCTTTTAGCACGCCGCCTTCAAGGCTGCCTTTGGTTTCCAGCGTGGTGGTAAAACGAAAGTTCGGCCCGAGCTGCAGCAGAGCGGCCAGCGCGGTGATCACCTTCTGGGTACTGGCGGGGAGCGCCATTTGCTGACTGTGGAAGTCTATCTCCGGCGTCGGGGAGCCAACCTTCTGCGCCATGAAGGCGAGGTTAGCACCTGCAGGAAGCTGGGTGATATATTCGTCAATGTTCGCCGCCTGAGCGCTGAGCGCTATACCGGCAGTCAATCCGATGATAAATCTGGGAAATCGCATAATCTCGCGCTAACAACCTGAAACCGAGCCGTCATACTACGGTGCAATACCCTGTAAAGTAAACGATGACCCATAGTGAACTTCAGGGTAAAATACGTATCAAATTGAAAATTGCTGCTGACCTGGGGAATGTTTTCCGGGTCGGTTTTCTTTTTGCTCCTGTCCTGCCCAAGGCCTGACTGGTGGCGGAACGGCGGCGTCCGTTCCATGAAGGAATGATAAAGAGGTATAACAAATGCAAGCTATTCCGATGACCTTACGTGGTGCTGAAAAACTTCGCGAAGAACTGGATTTTCTGAAGTCCGTTCGTCGTCCTGAAATCATCGCTGCTATTGCCGATGCGCGCGAACATGGCGATCTGAAAGAGAACGCTGAGTACCACGCAGCCCGCGAACAGCAAGGTTTCTGCGAAGGCCGTATTAAGGATATTGAAGCTAAACTGTCCAATGCGCAGGTTATCGATATCACCAAAATGCCGAACAACGGGCGGGTGATTTTTGGTGCGACGGTCAAGGTCCTGAACCTCGATACCGATGAAGAACAGACTTACCGCATCGTGGGTGATGATGAGGCTGATTTTAAGCAAAATCTGATCTCGGTGAATTCACCGATTGCCCGTGGTTTGATCGGTAAAGAACAGGATGATGTAGTGACAATCCGTACACCAGGCGGCGAAGTAGAATACGAAATTATCAAGGTCGAGTACCTTTAGTTCGTATTTCCCGCTACCATGTTGATGGATTGTAAAGAAAGGAAAAAGGCCGCATAGCGGCCTTTTATCAACGTCCGGAGCATGGCATTTTGCTCGTCTACCCGTAGAAATCCCTCGTTTTACACAAAGTTGTGTCGAGATTCAGGATATTCTTAGCGTGGCAGCGAGATTTTACGCTCTTCAGTTGGGCGATACAGGACCAGCGTTTTACCGATGACCTGTACGTTACAGGCGCCGGTTTCGCGCACGATAGCTTCCACGATCAAGGTTTTAGTTTCGCGGTCTTCCGATGCGATTTTCACCTTGATGAGTTCATGGTGCTCTAACGCTTGTTCGATCTCGGCCAGTACCCCTTCGGTCAAACCATTGTTGCCAAGCATAACTACCGGCTTGAGCGGATGTGCCAGACCTTTCAGGTGCTGTTTTTGTTTAGTACTCAGATTCATCGTATTTTTTTGCTTACGTTGGGATTGAAAACGGTTCATTCTACCGCCATCTCCCATATATCGCCAAACTACCGTGTCGATTTTTACGTCGCAAAGTATGATGAACCCGAAACGGGAATGTTAAATGACAGGTAAAAAGCGTTCTGCCAGCTCAAGCCGCTGGCTTCAGGAACACTTTAGCGATAAATATGTTCAACAGGCGCAGAAAAAGGGGTTACGTTCCCGTGCCTGGTTTAAACTTGATGAAATACAGCAAAGTGACAAGATTTTTAAACCGGGGATGACCATTGTTGACCTCGGCGCTGCACCCGGTGGCTGGTCGCAATATGCGGTTACGCAGATCGGAAACAGCGGCCGCATCATCGCTTGCGATCTTTTACCGATGGATCCAATTGTTGGTGTGGACTTCCTTCAGGGCGACTTTCGTGATGAATTAGTTCTGAAAGCGTTACTTGAGCGCGTAGGTGACAGTAAAGTGCAGGTTGTCATGTCCGATATGGCACCAAACATGTGTGGAACACCGGCGGTGGATATTCCCCGGGCCATGTATTTGGTGGAGCTGGCGCTTGGAATGGCTCGTGATGTATTAGCGCCGGGTGGTAGTTTTGTAGTGAAGGTGTTCCAGGGCGAAGGCTTCGATGAGTATCTAAGAGAAATTCGCTCCCTGTTTACGAAGGTCAAAGTTCGTAAGCCGGACTCTTCTCGCGCACGTTCGCGTGAAGTGTACATTGTAGCGACCGGGCGTAAACCATAACCGGTAGATTTCAAACGAAAGTTTGAAAGACGCTGGATATAGAGTATCCTGACGCTGTTTTTAACACAGTTGTAATAAGAGGTTAATCCCTTGAGTGACATGGCGAAAAACCTAATACTCTGGCTGGTCATTGCCGTTGTGCTGATGTCAGTATTCCAGAGCTTTGGGCCCAGCGAGTCTAATGGCCGTAAGGTGGATTATTCAACCTTCCTGCAAGAGGTCAATCAGGACCAGGTTCGCGAAGCGCGTATCAACGGACGTGAGATCAACGTTACCAAGAAAGATAGTAACCGTTACACGACTTACATTCCGGTCAACGATCCGAAGCTGCTCGATAACCTGTTGACGAAAAACGTCAAAGTGGTTGGCGAACCGCCGGAAGAACCGAGCCTGCTGGCTTCCATCTTTATTTCCTGGTTCCCGATGCTGTTGCTGATCGGCGTCTGGATCTTCTTCATGCGGCAAATGCAGGGCGGCGGCGGAAAGGGCGCGATGTCCTTTGGTAAAAGCAAAGCCCGTATGCTGACGGAAGACCAGATCAAAACCACTTTTGCCGATGTCGCCGGTTGCGATGAAGCGAAAGAGGAAGTCGGTGAGCTGGTTGAATACCTGCGTGAACCGAGCCGCTTCCAGAAGCTGGGCGGTAAAATCCCGAAAGGCGTCCTGATGGTCGGCCCTCCGGGTACCGGTAAAACGCTGCTGGCGAAAGCTATCGCCGGTGAAGCGAAAGTGCCGTTCTTCACCATTTCTGGTTCTGACTTCGTTGAAATGTTCGTCGGCGTGGGCGCATCTCGTGTGCGTGACATGTTCGAACAGGCCAAGAAAGCGGCACCGTGCATTATCTTCATCGATGAAATCGACGCCGTCGGTCGCCAGCGTGGCGCTGGTCTGGGTGGCGGTCACGATGAACGCGAACAGACGCTGAACCAGATGCTGGTTGAGATGGATGGCTTCGAAGGTAACGAAGGCATTATCGTTATCGCGGCGACCAACCGTCCGGACGTGCTTGACCCGGCGCTGCTGCGTCCAGGCCGTTTTGACCGTCAGGTTGTCGTGGGGCTGCCGGATGTGCGCGGTCGTGAACAGATTCTGAAAGTTCACATGCGTCGCGTCCCGCTGTCGCCGGATATCGACGCGGCAATCATCGCGCGCGGTACCCCGGGCTTCTCGGGCGCTGACCTGGCGAACCTGGTCAACGAAGCCGCTCTGTTTGCTGCCCGTGGCAACAAGCGCGTGGTATCGATGGTCGAGTTCGAAAAAGCGAAAGACAAAATCATGATGGGCGCGGAACGTCGCTCCATGGTGATGACGGAAGCGCAGAAAGAATCTACTGCTTACCACGAAGCGGGCCATGCGATTATCGGTCGCCTGGTGCCGGAACACGATCCGGTGCACAAGGTGACGATTATCCCACGCGGCCGTGCGCTGGGTGTGACGTTCTTCCTGCCGGAAGGCGATGCTATCAGCGCCAGCCGTCAGAAGCTGGAAAGCCAGATTTCGACCCTCTACGGCGGTCGTCTGGCGGAAGAGATTATCTACGGTGTGGAACATGTTTCTACCGGTGCGTCTAACGACATTAAAGTCGCGACCAACCTGGCGCGTAACATGGTGACGCAATGGGGCTTCTCCGACAAACTCGGTCCGCTGCTGTACGCAGAAGAAGAGGGGGAAGTGTTCCTCGGCCGTTCCGTCGCGAAAGCGAAACATATGTCCGATGAAACGGCACGGATCATCGATCAGGAAGTGAAAGCGCTGATTGAACGTAACTACGGTCGTGCGCGTCAGATTCTGAATGACAACATGGACATCCTGCATTCGATGAAAGATGCGCTCATGAAATATGAGACCATCGACGCACCGCAGATTGATGACCTGATGGCCCGTCGTGAAGTTCGCCCACCTGCGGGATGGGAAGATCCGAACGGCACCAATAACTCTGGCAATAATGGCACCCCGAGTGCGCCGCGTCCGGTCGATGAACCGCGTACGCCGAACCCGGGTAATACCATGTCAGAGCAACTGGGCGACAAATAAGTTAGCTACTGTTGATGTTGTTGTGTATATCGAAACCCCGGGGCGCTTGCCGCTCCGGGGTTTTTCTTTTTATTAACCTTCCGGATTTATGGATTTCGCGATGAAACTCGTAGCCCAGGGCTCAACCCTCGACCTCTCCCATCCGCATGTGATGGGGATCCTTAACGTCACGCCAGATTCATTCTCCGATGGCGGCACACATAACTCGCTCGTGGAGGCGGTTAAGCATGCCAATCTGATGATAAACGCGGGAGCGACTATCATTGACATCGGCGGCGAATCGACCCGCCCGGGAGCGTTGGATGTGAGCGTCGAAGAAGAGCTGGCGCGTGTGATCCCGGTCGTGGAAGCCGTTGCCCAACGTTTTGAAGTCTGGATCTCGGTAGACACCTCGAAGCCAGAAGTGATCCGTGAGTCCGCACGGGCAGGCGCGCATATTATTAACGATATCCGTTCGCTGACCGAGCCTGGGGCGCTGGAAGCCGCTGCGCAAACCGGCCTGCCGGTGTGTCTGATGCATATGCAGGGACAGCCAAAAACGATGCAGGAAGCGCCGAAATACGATGATGTCTTTGCCGATGTCGCCCGCTTTTTCACCGAGCATATCGTGCGCTGTGAGCAGGCGGGTATCGCAAAAGAGAAATTGTTGCTCGACCCAGGATTCGGTTTCGGTAAAAATCTTGCCCATAATTATGAGCTACTTGCTCGACTCGGCGAGTTCCACCGGTTCGGTCTCCCGTTGCTGGTCGGTATGTCGCGTAAATCGATGATTGGCCAACTGCTTAACGTCGGGCCGACGGAACGCCTCAACGGCAGCCTGGCGTGTGCAGTGATTGCAGCGATGCAGGGCGCGCAGATTATTCGCGTCCATGACGTCAAAGAAACGGTAGAAGCGCTACGCGTGGTGGAAGCCACTCTGAGCAAAAAGGAAAATAAACGTTATGAGTAACCGCAAATATTTTGGCACCGATGGTATCCGTGGCCGCGTGGGTGATGCGCCAATTACCCCGGAATTCGTGCTCAAACTGGGCTGGGCTGCGGGCAAGGTGCTGGCGCGCCACGGTTCACGCAAAATCATTATTGGTAAAGATACCCGTATCTCCGGCTATATGCTGGAATCGGCGCTGGAGGCAGGACTGGCAGCGGCGGGGCTTTCCGCTTCTTTCACCGGCCCGATGCCGACTCCGGCGGTGGCTTACCTGACGCGAGCCTTCCGTGCTGAAGCAGGGATTGTCATTTCAGCTTCGCATAACCCGTTCTATGACAACGGGATCAAGTTCTTTTCTATTGAAGGCACAAAGCTGCCGGATAACGTAGAAGAGGCGATTGAAGCGGAAATGGAAAAAGAGCTGACCTGCGTCGATTCGGCCGAACTGGGCAAAGCCAGCCGGATTGTCGATGCCGCCGGTCGTTATATTGAATTCTGCAAAGGTACTTTCCCGAACGAACTGAGCCTGAATGCGCTAAAAGTGGTGGTCGACTGCGCGCATGGCGCGACCTATCACATTGCGCCGAATGTGTTCCGCGAGTTGGGTGCAAAGGTGATTGCGATGGGTTGTGAGCCGAACGGGCTCAATATCAACGAAGAAGTGGGCGCGACCGACGTTCGCGCCCTGCAGGCGCGCGTACTGGCCGAAAAAGCCGATCTGGGTATCGCCTATGATGGCGATGGCGACCGGGTCATTATGGTCGACCATGAAGGTAACAAGGTCGATGGCGACCAGATTCTGTATATCATCGCCCGCGAAGGTCTGCGGCAGGGCCAACTGCGCGGCGGCGCGGTGGGAACGTTAATGAGTAATATGGGGCTGGAGCTGGCGCTAAAACAGCTGGGCATTCCGTTTGTCCGGGCTAAAGTGGGTGACCGCTATGTCCTTGAGAAACTGCAGGAGAAAGGCTGGCGTATCGGGGCGGAAAACTCCGGTCACGTTATCCTGCTGGATAAAACCACCACCGGTGACGGTATCGTCGCGAGTCTGCAGGTTGTGGCGGCGATGGTGCGTAACCATATGAGTCTGCATGACCTGTGTAGCGGCATGAAAATGTTCCCGCAAATCCTGGTCAACGTTCGTTTCACTGAAGGTAGCGGTAACCCGCTGGAACATGAAAATGTGAAAGCGGTCATGGCTGAAGTGGAAGCGGCATTGGGCAACCGTGGCCGTGTGCTGCTACGCAAATCAGGTACCGAGCCACTCATTCGCGTCATGGTCGAAGGCGAGCACGAAGAGCAGGTACATGAGTTCGCGCATCGTATCGCCGATGCGGTGAAAAACGCCTGATTAAACCGGTGATTGATTTTCTCGTCTGCGCAGTGGTGCCGTCAGCGCCGGGCAGCGTGAAATAATCATGCGGACTGACAGGGCGCTAAGTGTTTAAAAAGGCGGCGCTTGCCGCCTTTTCTTCGCCCAAAAATCGTTTTTTGCTGTTTTTTTCCGCAGTTGATACAATGCGCTGAAATTGCCCTTGCGAAGGTCATTCGCTTTGGTTAGTATTCACACCCGCTTCAGTGGGAAACATTAAAACCTCCCGCTTTATTGGTTGAAGCAATTGGTATGCGGCGAATCCGCAAGGAACAGGTTGATTATGCAAGAAGCTCTTTTAGTTGTTTTCCTTATTGTAGCGATTGGCCTCGTGGGTCTGATCATGCTGCAGCAAGGTAAAGGCGCTGATATGGGAGCCTCCTTCGGAGCAGGCGCTTCCGGCACGTTGTTTGGATCCAGCGGTTCTGGTAACTTCATGACCCGCATGACCGGTATCCTGGCTGCGTTGTTCTTCATCATCAGTCTGGTGCTGGGCAATATCAACAGCAACAAGACCAATAAAGGAAGTGAGTGGGACAATCTGAGCGCGCCGAAAACCGAGCAGACTCAGCCAGCAGCTCCGGCACAGCCGAGCAGCGATATCCCACACTGATAAGCAGTATCCGTACCGAGGTGGTGGAATTGGTAGACACGCTACCTTGAGGTGGTAGTGCCCTAACGGGCTTGTGGGTTCGAGTCCCATCCTCGGTACCAATATTCCGCAAGAAAGACGCTGAAAAGCGTCTTTTTTTGTATTTCGATTAAGCTCATCATTTTGCCATGAGTTCCGCCATACCCTCCCTTCGTCGTGATGAAAATCGTATTTATTCCGCAGAGATAAAATGATGCGATAAGGTATCGCTGGTTATCATTTGCTGTGTGAATGCTTTATCAGTTGCCGTCCGGCGAGCATTAATACGTAAGAAATAGATGATGAGGCAGCGTGATCCACGTTTCTGTGGCGGAGCGTTCGTTTTGTGAATAACCGCAGGGCCTGATTTTTATCGTCAGATTTCAGGCTTAAAAAAAAGCCGACGGGTTAGCGTCGGCTGAGAGTGTCGATGAACGGAGATTATTTGTCTCTGTTTTCCAGGTTTTCAACCTGCGGCAGGCCGGTGGCCGTAGAGGCGCTCAGCAGGCCAGATTGCGCGTAACCAAACAGCTTGTCACGGGTATCGGTGATATCCAGGTTACGCATTGTCAACTGGCCGATACGATCTTCTGCGGAGAACATGGAGTCGCCTTTTTCCATCGTCAAACGCTCTGCCTTGTAGGTCAGATTATCGGAGACGGTGTTCAGGATCGAGTAATCATTGCCGCGACGCAGCTCCAGCGTCACTTCGCCGGTAATCTGGCTGGCCACCCAACGTTGCAGGCTATCACGCAGCATCAGCGCCTGGGAATCAAACCAACGGCCCTGATACAGCAGACGGCCCAGCTGACGACCATGGGCATGGTACTGCTCGATAGTATCTTCGTTGTGAATGCCGGTCAGCAGACGCTCGTAAGCGATATGCAGCAGCGCCATCCCCGGGGCTTCATAGATCCCACGGCTTTTCGCTTCGATAATACGGTTTTCAATCTGGTCGCTCATGCCCAGACCATGACGGCCGCCGATGCGGTTTGCTTCCAGCATCAGCTCGACGTCATCGCTGAAGGTTTTACCGTTCAATGCCACCGGGTGACCCTGCTCGAAACGGATAGTCACTTCCTCGGCCGGGATTTTAACGCTTTCGTCCCAGAACTTGACGCCCATGATCGGGTTAACGATTTTCATGCTGGAGTTGAGGAACTCCAGATCTTTCGCTTCGTGCGTTGCGCCCAGCATATTGGAGTCGGTGGAGTAGGCTTTTTCAACGGACATTTTATAGTCAAAGCCGCAGGCAATCATGAACTCGGACATTTCCTGACGACCGCCCAGCTCATCGATAAAGTTGCTATCCAGCCACGGTTTGTAAATTTTCAGCTCGGCATTGGTCAGCAGGCCATAGCGATAGAAACGTTCGATATCGTTGCCTTTGTAAGTGCTGCCGTCACCCCAGATGTTGACGCCATCTTCTTTCATCGCGGCAACCAGCATGGTGCCGGTTACCGCGCGGCCCAGCGGGGTGGTGTTAAAGTAGGTTAAACCGCCGGTGGTATTGTGGAAAGCACCGCACTGAATCGCGGCGATGCCTTCTGCGACCAGCTGCTTACGGCAGTCGATCAGACGAGCGCCTTCTGCACCATACTCTTTGGCGCGACGAGGGATGGCATCGTAATCGTCTTCGTCAGGCTGGCCCAGGTTTGCGGTATAGGCATAAGGAACTGCGCCTTTTTTGCGCATCCACAGCAGTGCGGCGCTGGTATCCAGACCACCGGAGAAAGCGATACCAATACGTTGACCAACCGGGAGGTGCTTAAGAATCGTCGTCATAAAATAAAACCCTGCTAGATAGACTGTTGTGAGTTCGGTTTATCAAGTCGTAGAACCTGTCCCATTTGACTATTCTGCCTGCCGGTTTTTCTCCGGACAAAGAGCATAATCTTCACGAGCTTTGACGCTGCGCTGGTGACTGCGCGCTTTCCGTAGCCAAAGAGGCGGTAACAATGGCGTCAAATGGAATAGGTTTTTATTGCATGTTTATGCATTAATTGTGAGTTTTCATTTAATCATCTTTTGCGGATGACAGGAAGTGCTTCATTGCTTTTTTGCTAAAAAAGAGCGAGATGGCAGCACAAACGAGAACAGGAGAAGATAAAATACATGTTGACAAAATATAGAGTTTATCAATAAACTTTACCACGATTTTATGTCCCGTCCTCGGTACCAAATCCCAGCAGTATTTGCGTCTTTTGCTCAATAAGAGTAAAATATGCCACGTTTCAGGCGCGGGGTGGAGCAGCCTGGTAGCTCGTCGGGCTCATAACCCGAAGGTCGTCGGT